>NZ_CEEDOS010000002.1:0-70947 GCF_979256525.1 Klenkia sp. AC732
GGCCCTGACGCGGGCGGGGCGCCGAGGGGTCGGGCCGCCCCTCGCGGGCGGTGCGGCGGGCCTGCCGTTCGCGCTCGGCGCGTTCGGCGGCTCGACCGCGCGGCGCCCCCGCCCGCGGACGGGGGTCGACACCACCCAGGTCGTCGGGTCGGCCGTGTTCGACGCGCACAGCACCCTCCCGCCTGGACTCGACAGCACTGACCGGTGCGATGGTGCACCTCCCTCGCTCCGACGGGGTGCGCCCGTCGGTCGCGTCACGGTAACGGGCGGAGCTGTCACCGAGCTGGAGGTGACCAGGAGTGGCGGGTCACCACCTGAGGGTCAGCCGAGCCCCCCGCCCCGTGCGCCGTGTCGCGACAGCGGGGTCGGGGCGACCTCCGTCTCGTCCTCCCCGCGCTCGTCGTCCCGCACCGTGCGCAGGGTGCGGACCGGCAGCTCCAGGGTGGTGGGTGCGGGCACGGGTGTCTCGGCGACCCCCAGGTCGTCGAACCGGCGGGCGGCGACGAGCACCGACCGCTCGTAGCTGCCGACGGTGTCGTTGTAGCGGCCCACCGCGGACCCGAGGGCGGAGCCGAGCCTGGTCAGGTGCGCGGACAGCGTGCCCAGTCGGGCGTGGACCGTCCGGCCGACCTCCAGCACGGCGGTGGCGTCGCGGGCCAGCCGCTCCTGCCGCCAGGAGTAGGCCACGGTGCGCAGCAGGGCCAGCAGCGTGCTCGGCGTGGCGATGACGACGTCACGGGCGAACCCGTGCTCCAGCAGCTGGGGCTCGGCCTCCAGCGCGGAGATCAGGAACCCGTCCGAGGGGACGAAGAGCACGGTGAAGGGTGCGGAGGGCTCGAAGGCACTGGGGTAGCGGCGCGCGGCGAGCTGGTCGACGTGGGCGCGCAGCTGGCGGGCGTGCTCGGCCACCCGCTGGAGTCGCACCGCCTCGTCGGTGGCCTGCACGGCCTCGATCCACCCGGCGAAGGGCACCTTGGCGTCGACCACCACCTGCTTGCCGTCGGCCAGGGTGACCACGAGGTCGGGCCGCACGCCGGTGCCGGCGTCGTTGACCGAGGCGGGCTGCTCGACGAAGTCGCAGTGCTCCAGCAGGCCGGACACCTCCACCAGCCGGCGCAGCTGCACCTCGCCCCAGCGGCCGCGGACGTGCGGGGTGCGCAGCGCGGTCACCAGCGCCGCCGTCTCCTGCCGGAGCTGCGCCGACGTCTGCCCCACGGTGCCGACCTGCTCACGCAGCTCCCCGTGGGCGGTGGCCCGGTCGCGCTCGATGCCGGCCAGCAGCCGGTGCAGGTGGTCCAGCGACTCGTGCACCGGCTCCAGCCCGTCACTGCGCGGGGTGCGCCGGCCCAGCAGCCCGACCACGCCCAGGGTCACCGCGGTGGCCAGCAGGGCGCCGAGCAGCAGGCCGATCAGCAGGGAGGTGGCGTCCATGCCCGGGAGACTGCCCCAGGGGTACGACAGTCCCGTTCAGACGCGTGCGGTGGCGTGCTCCGCCTCGTGGTCGAGCAGCCAGCGCTTCACCGTGGTCCCCCAACGGAAGCCGCCCATCCCGCCCCCGGTCGCGGTCACCCGGTGGCAGGGCACGAAGAGCGCCGCGGCGTTCCGGGCGCAGGCCCCGGCCGCCGCGCGCACCGCTGTGGGCCGGCCACAGCGGGCGGCGAACCCCGCGTAGCTGTCCGGCTCCCCGGCCGGGACCGTGCGCAGCACCTCCCACGCCTGCGTGAGGAACGGGCCCGAGCGCTGGCGGACCGCCACGCCGTCGATCGCGGCGAGGTCACCGGCATGGAAGGCCTCGACCACGTCGAGCACCGGCAGCCGGTCGACCGCCGTGACCGTGTCCGGACGCAGGGACCGGTGCACGACGGGCAGGAGGTCGCCGATGTCGGCGGTCCAGCCGCTGGCCAGCACGACGCCGTCCTCGACCAGCACGGTGAACGGTCCGACCGGGGTGTCGGTGGTGGCGTGCTCTGCGGTCATGACGGGGTCTCCGGGGGCTCGGGGTGGCGGGTGAACAGTGCCGGGGCCGACATCGCCCACAGGTGCAGGACCGCGTAGGACCGCCACGGTCGCCAGCGGGTGGCGGCGTCGGCGTCGGTGCTGCCCAGCGCGGTGAGGCTCTTGCGCAGCGCCAGGTCGCCGGGCAGCCAGACGTCGGGGTCGCCGAGCCCGCGCAGCGCGACCAGTGCCACCGTCCACGGCCCGATGCCGGGCACCGCGAGCAGGGCGCGGCCGGCCTCCTCGCGGTCCGCGCCGGGTCCCAGGGCGATGGCGCCGTCGACCAGGCCGGCGGCCAGGGCGTGCACGGTCCGGCGGCGTGACCCGGTCAGCCCGACCGCGGTGAGGTCGGCGTCGACCAGCGCGGCGGCCCGGGGGAAGACGTGGGTCAGCGTGCCGACCGGCTCAGCGAGCGGGGTGCCGGCCGCGGTGAGCAGCCGGGCGGTGAACGTCCGCGCGCCGCCCAGGGACACGTGCTGTCCCAGCACCGCCCGGACGGCGGCCTCGTCGGCGTCGGGGGCGGTCGGCACCCGGCGTCCCGGCGCGGCGCGGACCAGGCCGGTGAGCGCGGGGTCGGCGGCGAGCACGTCGTCGACGGCGGTCGGGTCGGCGTCCAGGTCCAGCAGGTGCCGGCAGCGCGCCACCGCCACCCCGAGGTCGCGCAGCCGGGTCAGCTGCAGGCGGGCGGTCACCGAGCTGCCGTCGGCGCCGGGGGACAGCCGGACGACGCCGGGACCGTGCGGGAGGTCCAGCACCCGGGAGAAGGTCTCGCCGTCCCACTCCTCAAGGCCGGCGACGGCGTGCGCCCCCAGGAAGAGCAGGACCTCCTCGGCGGCGAAGGGCGCCCGGGCGGCCAGCCGGAGGGTGAGCCACCCCGAGGGCCCGGTGGTCGGGGTGGCCGCCGCCCGCAGCGCCGTCGGCGTGGTCGCGAAGACCTCCCGCACCGTGTCGTTGAACTGTCGGATGCTGGCGAACCCGGCGGCCGCGGCGACCTCGGCCATCGGCAGGGTCGTCGTCTCCACCAGGACCCGGGCGGTCTGCGCACGCTGGGCGCGGGCCAGGGCCAGCGCGCCGACCCCCAGCTCGGCGACCAGCTGGCGGTGCAGCTGGCGCTCGGAGTACCCGAGCCGGGCGGCGAGCCCGGTGACCCCGCTGCGCTCGACCTCGCCGTCCCCGATGAGCCGGACGGCGCGGGCGACGACGTCGGCGCGCACGTCCCACTCCGGCGACCCCGGGACGGCGTCGGGGCGGCAGCGGCGGCAGGCCCGGAACCCCGCGGACTGCGCACCCGCGGCCGTCGCGTGGAAGGACACGTTGCCCGGCAGCGGGGTGCGTGCCGGGCAGGAGGGCCGGCAGTAGATGCCGGTGGTGTGCACGGCGGTGACGAACCAGCCGTCGAAGCGGGCGTCCCGGCTGGACACGGCGCGGTAGCAGCGCTCGTCGTCCAGCGGGCGTCCGTCGAGCAGCTCGGTCACGGGACCGAGCATGCCAGCGCGCGGGCCACCGGTCTGGCGGGAATCGGACGACGCCGTGCGGTGCCTCCGGGGACCTGCCGACAACGACCGTGCACCCCTCCGTCGACAGACAGGCCACCGTGGACGTCCTCCTGCTCAACACGATGTGCAGCGGATCGGCCTGCTACCGGGTGGACGAGTCGGCGCGGGTGGTCAACGAGGCCGACTGCGGCGTCCGGGTGGGAAGCCCGACGTGGACACCTACCTGGCCACTCTGGGGGAGCTGTTCGACATCGGCATCGCCCCACTGCGCATCGACCGGTTCGACACCGCGAAGAGCTGGCTCGAGGTGCTCGAGTACTCCGCCCAGGGCGTCTGCTCGGTCCGCTCGCCCAGCGCGGAGCACGAGCGGCTGGGCATCGGCTGGCGGGCCCGGTCGGCCCGGGACCGGGCCCAGGGGCTCACCAAGGCCGTGCAGGACCCGGTCTGGCGTCGGGAGCAGGCCCGTGCCGCACACCAGCAGGTGCTCGACCGGCACCTCACCGAGCACACCGTGCCGCTGTGGGTGGCGGCCTGGGAGCGGGCCGCGGAGCACCGTGCCGCCCAGGGACGGCGTCGGAGCACCGCCTCGGTCTGAGTGGGTCCGTACTCTGGTCCGACGTGGCTCTCTCCATCGGCATCGTCGGTCTGCCCAACGTCGGCAAGTCGACCCTCTTCAACGCCCTGACCAAGAACGACGTGCTCGCCGCGAACTACCCGTTCGCGACCATCGAGCCCAACGTCGGCGTGGTCGGCGTCCCCGACGAGCGGCTCGGGAAGCTGGCCGAGGTCTTCGGCAGCGCCAAGCAGATCCCGGCGACGGTCTCCTTCGTCGACATCGCCGGCATCGTCCGCGGGGCCAGTGAGGGCCAGGGGCTGGGCAACAAGTTCCTGGCCAATATCCGGGAGTCCGACGCGATCTGCCAGGTCATCCGGGTCTTCACCGACCCCGACGTGGTGCACGTCGACGGCAAGGTCTCACCGGCCGACGACATCGAGACCATCAACACCGAGCTGCTGCTCGCGGACCTGCAGACCCTGGAGAAGGCCGTCCCGCGGCTGGAGAAGGAGATGCGCAAGGACAAGGACCGCAAGGCGCTGTACGACGCCGCGGTCGCCGCGCAGCAGGTGCTCGACAGCGGGAAGACGCTGTTCTCCGCGGGCGTGGACACCGAGCCGCTGCGCGAGCTGGGCCTGATGACCACCAAGCCGTTCCTCTACGTCTTCAACGTCGACAGCGACGAGCTGACCAACACCGAGCTGCTCGACGAGCTGCGCGCACTGGTCGCGCCGGCCGAGGCGATCGTGCTGGACGCGCAGACCGAGGCCGAGCTGGCCGAGCTGCCCGACGACGAGGCCGCCGAGCTGCTGGCCGCCGTCGGCCAGGACGAGCCCGGCCTGCACCAGCTGGCCCGCGTCGGCTTCGCCACCCTGGGCCTGCAGACCTACCTGACCGCCGGCCCCAAGGAGTCCCGGGCCTGGACGATCCCGATCGGAGCCACCGCGCCGCAGGCCGCCGGGGTCATCCACACCGACTTCCAGCGCGGCTTCATCAAGGCCGAGGTCGTCTCCTTCGACGACCTGATCGCCGCCGGGTCGATGGCCGCGGCCAAGACCAAGGGGCAGGTGCGCATCGAGGGCAAGGAGTACGTGATGGCCGACGGCGACGTGGTGGAGTTCCGCTTCAACGTCTGAGCGCCGTCCCGGCCCGGTGTGCCCCGATCGGGGGAGAACGGTGCTGGTCCAGGACGTGGACTGCCGATAAGGGGTCCATGACGACGACGGTGTGCGATGCCGTGTGGTGTGCCGGGACCTCCGCGGCCACCCTGTCCTCGACCCCCGAGGGCCTGCTCGACGTGTTCCTGGCGGCCGGCTGGCTGTCCACCGCCGTCACCGAGGCCCTCGAGGCCGTCGACCTGCCGGTGCCGCTCCCGCTGTCCTGAGCCGTCGGGGCGGTGCGTACCGTCGTCCCCACGTCTCCCGCCCACTCGCCATGAGCGGGGGGAACAGGCCCCGCTCCCGGTCGTTTCACGCGTCCGGGGCGGGGCTGCTCCGTTCCCGGGTCAGGAACGCACGGGCGACTGCTGCACGGCCCAGCTGTTGCCGTCCGGGTCGTCGAAGAAGAAGAACGTCTCGAAGTCCCCGCCGGCTCCCGGCACGGTGCCGCCGCCCTCGAAGTGCACGACCTCGGTGACCGGGACCCCGCGCCCGGCCAGCTCGGCGTGGGCCGCGACGGCGTCGGTCACGCACAGCTGCAGGCCCTTCAGCGCGCCCGGTGCCATCGGGGCCAGGCCCTGACCGATCGTGATCGAGCACCCCGACCCCGGTGGGGTCAGCTGGACCACCCGGAAGGACTCGGTCACCTGCCGGTCCACGTCGACGACGAACCCGCACCTGTCCGCGTAGAACGCCTTGGACGCGTCGACGTCGGAGACGGGCACCACGACCACTTCGAGACGGAAGTCCACGGGGGGCATCCTGCCCGACTACCGTCCTCGCCGTGGCCAACGTCTTCACCGACTACGCGGAGACCCACTGGGTGCCGATCAACACCGACATGGTGACGGTGCAGACCGTCGACGCCGGGGGTCGCCGGGAGACCCACGTGCTCTCCGTCGCCGACGCCCTCGCCCAGTTCAAGGTGAAGTACCCCTTCGTGGACGACACCCAGGCCGCGGAGCTCTTCGCCCGCGGCGGGTGACCCGGCGCCGCCGACTCAGTGCGCGGCGGCCTTGCCGCCGCGCCGGGGCACCAGGTGCAGCACGGCGACGACGACCGCGCCCACGGCCACCCCGACGACGGCGGACAGCGCGGTGTTGGTGAGCCAGCCCAGGACCCCGCCCAGCGCGCCGGTGGCGTCGTGCACGATCTCCTCGACGTGGTGCACGAGGCCGTAGGGCCAGGTCCAGCCCAGCTCCTCGGCGCCCACGAGCAGGATGTGCCCGCCGACCCACAGCATCGCGGCGACCCCGACCGTGGACAGCGTCGCCAGCACGATCGGCATGGCCTTGACCAGCCCGCGGCCCAGCGCGGCGATGCCCTTCTGCGGCTTGGCGGCGAGTGCGACGCCGGCGTCGTCCATCTTCACGATGAGCGCGACGACGCCGTAGACCAGCGCGGTGATCAGCAGCGCGACGACGACCAGGATGATCGCCCGGGAGAGGAACGGCTGGTCCTCGACCTCGTTGAGGGCGATGACCATGATCTCCGCGGACAGGATGAAGTCGGTCCGCACGGCACCGGCGACGACGGTCTTCTCCCGCTCCGCCGGGTCGGTCTCGGTGTCCTCGGCCGCGGCGGCCTCCTCCGGGTGGTGGCCGGAGACCTTCTCCCACAGCTTCTCGGCGCCCTCGTAGCAGAGGTAGGCGCCACCGATCATCAGGATCGGGGTGAGCAGGAACGGCAGGAACTGGGACAGCAGCAGGATCGCCGGCAGGATGATCAGCAGCTTGTTGCGGATCGAGCCCTTGGCGATGCGGCCGATGATCGACAGCTCACGTGCGGGCTCCAGGCCCTGCACGTACCGCGGGGTCACCGCGGCGTCGTCCACGACCACGCCGGCGGCCTTGATGCCGGCCCGCCCGGCGGCGGCACCGATGTCGTCCAGGGAGGCCGCCGACAGCCGCACCAGGGCGGCGACGTCGTCGAAGAGGGCGAACAGACCGCTGGCCATCAGACGGTCCGGGGCAGGCTCAGCGCGGTCACAGGGAGAGGCTAGGACACCTCAGCCCAGCTGGGCCTGCTTCGGCGCGAGTCCCCGCTCGGCCTCGCGCGCGATCTGGTCCCGGGTCGCGCCCCCCGCGGCGACGACGACCGCGCCCACCAGGCCCTCCACCAGGGGTGCCGCGGACAGCGTCACCCGGTCCGAGACGTCGTCGTCCAGGAGCTCCAGCGCGGTCTCGGCCGACAGCACGGCGCTGCCCAGGTCCATCAGGACGACGACGCCCTCGCCGGAGTCCGCTGCGGTGATCGCCTCGGACACCGCGACGGCGTCGGTGCCCAGCGAGCCGTCGTCCATCCCGGCGGCGACCTCGATGGCCAGCTCGCGGCCGGGCAGCATCTGCCGGGCCAGCTCGACCGCGGCGTCGGCCAGCGCGCGGCTGTGCGAGACGACGACGACGCCCACGCTCACGACAGCGTCTCCGCGGCCGCCTGCAGCAGGTACGCAGTCGAGGTGGCGCCCGGGTCGGCATGCCCCGCGCTGCGCTCGCCCAGGTAGCTGGCCCGGCCCTTGCGGGCGACCAGCGGCACGGTGGCGTCCCGGCCGTCGGCGGCGGCCTGGGCCGCCTCGGCGAGCGACCCCCCGGCGTCGAGGACGTCGCAGGCCGGCCCCAGCGCGTCGACCATCGTCTTGTCGCCCGGCTCGGCCTTGCCCCGGGCCAGCACACCCTCGAAGCCGGCCCGCAGTGCCGGCGCGAACCCCTCCTCGACTGCCCCTGCCATCCGCAGGAACAACGTCCCGTACAGCGGCCCGCTGGCCCCGCCGACCTTGCTGACCAGCGTCGCGCCGGTCTTCTTCAGCAGCGCCGCCGGGTCGGCCGGGGGAGCCTCGGTCACCGCGGCCACGACGGCGGTCATCCCGCGGTCCATGTTGGAGCCGTGGTCGGCGTCCCCGATGGCGGAGTCCAGGGCGGTCAGCTCGTCGCGGTGCTCGCGGACCAGCTCGGCGAACCGGGTGACCCAGGCGGTGAGCTGCTCGGTGGTGGGCGTGTCGCTCATGCGCCCCACCGGAGCCCGGGGGTGTCGACGGGGGCGTCCCACAGCCGCAGCAGCTCGTCGTCGGCCTGCAGCAGGGTGACCGAGCAGCCGGCCATCTCCAGGCTGGTCATGTACGGCCCGACCAGCGAGCGGGCGATGCCGATCCCGGACTCCTCCAAGATCGCCGCGACCTCGGCGTAGACCACGTACAGCTCGATCAGCGGGGTGCCGCCCAGGCCGTTGACGAAGCAGATGACGCCGTCGGTGAAGGCGTGGTCGGCCAGGATCGGCTCCACCAGCATCGCCGCCACCTCGCGGGCGGGGGCGATCGGCACGCGCCGGCGACCGGGTTCGCCGTGGATGCCGATGCCGATCTCCATCTCGCCCTCGGGGAGGTCGAAGGTCGGCTTGCCCGCGGCCGGCACGGTGCACGAGGTCAGCGCCATGCCCATGCTGCGGCCGGAGTCGTCGATGCGGCGGGCCAGGTCGGCCACCGCGGCCAGCGGCCGGCCCTCCGCGGCGGCTGCGCCGACGATCTTCTCCAGCAGCACCGTGGTGCCCACCCCACGCCGTCCGGCGGTGTAGAGGCTGTCCTGCACAGCGACGTCGTCGTCGACCACGACGGTGACCACCTCGGTGCCGGACTCGGCGGCGACCAGCTCGGCGGCCATCTCGAAGTTCATCACGTCGCCGGTGTAGTTCTTCACGATGTGCAGCACCCCGGCGCCGCCGTCGACGCCCTGGGTGGCCGCGACCATCTGGTCGGGCACCGGGGAGGTGAACACCTCGCCGGCGCAGGCTGCGTCGAGCATGCCGGGGCCGACGAAGCCGCCGTGCATGGGCTCGTGGCCGGCGCCGCCGCCCGAGACCAGCCCGACCTTGCCCTGCACGGGTGCATCACCCCGGAAGACGACGCGGTTCTCGTGGTCCACGCGGAGCCGGGGGTGGGCGGCCGCCATGCCCCGCAGGGCGTCGGCGACCACGTCGGCGGGGTCGTTGATGAGCTTCTTCACGGGGCTTCCTGACCTCGGGGGAGGGGCGGGTGCACCCGCAGGCTAGGACCGTCCCGGGAGCGGCACAACGCGCAGGGGACTGCGCTACGTTCGCCGCGACCCGCGCCCGTCCGGGTGCGGTCTCCCGAGACCGTGGAGGTTCCACCGTGGCAGTCGAGGTCGTGCTGGACAAGGCACTGGACAAGGCCTACGAGGGCAAGCCCCTCAGCGAGATCCTGGACGCGCCGGTGGCGGCGCTGGCCGGCGTGAGCGACGCGGACGCCGCCAAGCTGAAGGAGGCGTTCGGCATCGCGACCGTGCGCGACCTGGGCACCAACAAGTACTTCGCGGTCGCCGGCGTGCTCGCCGCCATGGAGAAGCACGCGGGCTGACCCGCTGCGTGCCCTGCCCGATCGGGGTCAGCCCCGGGTGGGCAGGGCGCGCGTCCAGGTCCGCCAGGTGCGGGGCGGGTGCCACCGGCTCACCGTCGTCCCCGGCGCGACGACGAAGCCGTGCCGCTCGTAGAGGCCGGTGGCCGCGGCGCTGTCGTCGAACACCCGGGCGTCCAGCGCGACGGCGCCCTGCTCGCCGGCCCAGTCCGCCACCGCCTCGACCAGTGCGCCGCCGACACCCTGCCCGCGGGCGGACGGCGACACCCACATCGACCGCAGCGCGGCCCGGTCGGGGGCCTCCAGGACCCCACCGACCAGGCCGAGCGGGTGCGACAGGAACCAGGCGCCCGCACCCAGCACCTCCTGCCAGCGGTCGGCCGGCCAGCCCCGCTCGACCTCGTGCGAGGAGGCGAACAGGGTCGGGTCCGCGGTCAGCGCGCGGAGCCGGACGTCCCGGAGCAGGGCCCAGTCGGGCCCGTCGAGCCGGCGGATCAGGAGCCGGCCACCTCGGCGAACGCCGCCTCGATCACGTCGAGGGCCTCGTCGAGCAGGTCGTGCCCGATGACCAGGGGCGGCAGGAAGCGCAGCACGTTGCCGTAGGAGCCGGCGGTCAACACGATCACGCCCTGCGCGTGGCAGGCCTTGGCGACCGCACCGGCCAGCGCGGCGTCGGGCTCGGTGGTCCCGGGGCGGACCAGCTCCAGGGCGATCATCGCCCCGCGGCCGCGGACCTCGCCGACGGCCGGGAAGCGCTCTGCCAGCGCCCGCAGGCGGGGCAGCATGCGCTCTCCGATCGCCCGGGCCGCGCCGTTGAGGTCCTCGGACCGCATCGTCTCGATGGCACCCAGGGCGGCCGCGCAGGCGACCGGGTTGCCGCCGTAGGTGCCACCCAGGCCACCGGGGTGCACGGCGTCCATGATCTCGGCGCGGCCGGTGACCGCGGCCAGGGGCAGGCCGCCGGCCATGCCCTTCGCCGTCGTCACCAGGTCCGGGACGACGCCCTCGGCGTCGACGCCGAACCACTGCCCGGTGCGGCAGAAACCGGACTGGATCTCGTCGGCCATGAAGACCACGCCGTTGGCGGTGCACCACTGGCTGATCGCGGTGAGGAAACCGGGGGCCGGCTCGATGAAGCCGCCCTCGCCCTGCACGGGCTCGATGAGCACGGCGGCGGTGTTGCCCGCACCGACCTGGACCTCGATCTGGGAGATCGCGCGGGCGGCGGCGTCGGCTCCGGACAGACCGTCGCGGAAGGGGTAGCTCATCGGCACCCGGTAGACCTCGCCGGCGAAGGGGCCGAAGCGGTGCTTGTAGGGCATGTTCTTCGCCGTCAGCGCCATCGTGAGGTTGGTGCGGCCGTGGTAGGCGTGGTCGAAGACGACGACGCCCTGCCGGCCGGTGGCGTGCCGGGCGATCTTGACGGCGTTCTCGACGGCCTCGGAGCCGGAGTTGAACAGCGCGCTCTTCTTCGCGTGGGTGCCCGGGGTCAGCTCCGCGAGCGCCTCGCAGACGGCCACGTAGCCCTCGTAGGGCGTGACCATGAAGCAGGTGTGGGTGAAGTCGGCGACCTGGGCCTGCACGGCCTCGACCACCCGGGGAGCGGCGTTGCCGACGCTCACCACGGCGATGCCCGAGCCCAGGTCGATGAGGGTGTTGCCGTCGACGTCCTCGACGACACCGCCACCGGCGCGGGCCACGAAGACCGGCAGCGTGGTGCCCACACCGGCCGACACGGTCGCGTTGCGGCGGGCCATCAGCTCGCGGGAGCGCGGGCCGGGGATCTCGGTGACCAGCTGGCGCCGCTGCTGCAGCCCGGTCTGGTCCAGCACGTCGGTCATGGGTGTCTCCTCACGGGGGCTCGGTCCCCGCCATGGTGGCACCGATCGGCCGCGAATGGGGAATCCGTCGTGTGAGACCTCCCGGACGACGGAAAAGGGCGGTCGACCCGGAGGTCGACCGCCCTTTCCGGGGTGGATCAGGTCAGCTGGTCGGCACCGCGTTGGCGCGCAGGGCGCCGAGCAGGTCGTGGTTCAGCCGGGAGATCGTCTCCATCGAGATGCCCTTGGGGCAGACCGCGGAGCACTCACCGATGTTGGTGCAGCCACCGAAGTCCTCGGCGTCCTGCTGGGCGACCATCCGGACGACCCGGCTGTCCCGCTCGGGCTGGCCCTGGGGCAGCAGGCCGAGGTGGGTCACCTTGGCGGCGGTGAAGAGCATCGCCGAGCCGTTGGGGCAGGCGGCGACGCAGGCACCGCAGCCGATGCAGGTGGCCGCGTCGAAGGCGGCGTCCGCGTCGACCTTGGGCACCGGGCTGGCGTGCGCGTCCGGGGCGGTCCCGGTCGGGGCGGAGATGAACCCACCGGCGGAGATGATCCGGTCGAAGGCGGACCGGTCGACGACGAGGTCCTTGACGACCGGGAAGCCCCCGGAGCGCCACGGCTCGATGTCGATGGTGTCGCCGTCGGAGAAGGACCGCATGTGCAGCTGGCAGGTGGTGGTCTGCTCCGGGCCGTGCGCGATCCCGTTGATCATCAGGCCGCAGCTGCCGCAGATGCCCTCGCGACAGTCGTGGTCGAAGGCGACGGGGTCCTCGCCCTCCAGGATCAGCTGCTCGTTGAGGACGTCGAGCATCTCCAGGAAGGACATGTCCGGGGAGACGTCGGTGAGGTGGTAGTTGGCCATCTTCCCCTTGACCTGCGGGGAGGGCTGGCGCCAGACCCTGAGGGTCAGCTTCATCACTTGTAGCTCCGCTGTGCGAGGTGGACGTACTCGTACTCGAGTGCTTCCTTGTGCAGGATCGGGGGCTCCCCCTCGGGGGTCCACCCCCAGGCCGCGACGTAGGCGAACTCCTCGTCGTTGCGCAGGGCCTCGCCCTCGGGGGTCTGGCTCTCGGCGCGGAAGTGCCCGCCGCAGCTCTCCTCGCGGTGCAGGGCGTCGATGCACATCAGCTCGGCGAGCTCGATGAAGTCGGCGACCCGGGCCGCGTGCTCGAGGTTCTGGTTGAAGGTGTTGGCGTCGCCGGCGACCTTGACGTTGGTCCAGAACTCCTTGCGGATCTCCGGGATGCGGTCCAGCGCCTTGCGCAGGCTCTCCGCCGTGCGCTCCATGCCGCAGTAGTCCCAGACCAAACGGCCGAGCTCGCGGTGGAAGGAGGCCACGGTGCGGGTGCCGTTGATCGACAGGAACTTCTCGACCTGGGCCTGCACGCCGGCCTCGGCCTCGACGATCGCCGGGTGGTCGGCGGGCACCTTCTCGAAGGGACCGGCCGACAGGTAGTCGGTGATCGTGTTCGGCAGCACGAAGTAGCCGTCGGACAGGCCCTGCATGAGGGCGCTGGCACCGAGGCGGTTGGCGCCGTGGTCGGAGAAGTTGGCCTCACCGATCACGAACAGGCCGGGGATCGTCGACTGGAGGTCGTAGTCGACCCACAGACCGCCCATCGTGTAGTGCACGGCCGGGTAGATCCGCATGGGCGCCGCGTACGGGTCCTCGCCGGTGATCCGGGCGTACATGTCGAAGAGGTTGCCGTACTTGGCCTCGACGGCCTTGCGGCCCAGCCGCTCGATCGCCTCGGCGAAGTCCAGGTAGACACCCAGGCCACCCGGGCCCACGCCGCGGCCCTCGTCGCAGACGTTCTTGGCCTGGCGGGAGGCGATGTCGCGGGGGACCAGGTTCCCGAACGCGGGGTACTTGCGCTCCAGGTAGTAGTCCCGCTCGTCCTCGGGGATGTCCTGGGGACGACGGCTGTCGCCGCGCTCCTTGGGCACCCACACGCGGCCGTCGTTGCGCAGCGACTCGCTCATCAGGGTCAGCTTCGACTGGTAGTCGCCGGAGACCGGGATGCAGGTGGGGTGGATCTGGGTGTAGCAGGGGTTGGCGAAGTACGCGCCCCGCTTGTGCGCCCGCCAGATCGCCGTGGTGTTGGAGCCCTTGGCGTTCGTGGACAGGTAGTAGACGTTGGAGTAGCCACCGGTGCCCAGCACGACCGCGTCGGCCAGGTGGGTGGTGACCTCGCCGTTGACCAGGTCACGGACGACGATCCCGCGGGCCTTGCCGTCCACGACGACCAGGTCGAGCATCTCGGTGCGCGAGTGGGTCTCGATGTTGCCGGCGGCGACCTGGCGCTCGAAGGCCTGGTAGGCGCCGATCAGCAGCTGCTGACCCGTCTGGCCGCGGGCGTAGAAGGTGCGCGAGACCTGGGCGCCACCGAAGGACCGGTTGTCCAGCAGGCCGCCGTACTCGCGGGCGAAGGGCACGCCCTGGGCCACGCACTGGTCGATGATCTGGGTGCTGACCTCGGCCAGGCGGTGGACGTTGTCCTCCCGCGAGCGGAAGTCCCCGCCCTTGACCGTGTCGTAGAAGAGGCGGTGCACGCTGTCGCCGTCGTTGCGGTAGTTCTTGGCGGCGTTGATGCCGCCCTGCGCTGCGATCGAGTGGGCGCGGCGCGGGCTGTCCTGGAACCAGAAGGACTTCACCCGGTAGCCGGCCTCGGCCAGGGTCGCGGCGGCGGCGCCACCGGCCAGGCCGGTGCCCACCACGATGATCGACATCTTGCGGCGGTTGGCCGGGTTCACCAGCTTGCCGCGGAACTTCCGCTCGCTCCACCGCTCCCCGATGGGGACGTCGCGGGGGGCCTTGGTGTCGGCGATGGGGTCGCCGTCGAAGTACAGCTCCAGTGCCATGTCTTCGTCCCTCTCAGTCGATGATGCCGAAGGTGACGGACAGCGGGATGAGCATGTACCCGCCGATCAGCACCACTGCGAAAGCGGTCGCGAACACGTTCAGTGCCCGCTCGCGTCGCTTGTTGCTGTGGCCCAGCGTCTGGGTCGCGCTCCAGACGCCGTGCCGGATGTGGAAGCCCAGGGCGAGCAGGGCCAGGAGGTACCAGACCGTCACGATCGGGTTCTGGAAGCCCTCGACCAGGCGCCCGTAGGGCAGCGAGTCGCGGCCGGCCGGGTTCACCGCACCGAGGGTGAGGTCCAGGATGTGCCAGATGATGAAGAGGATCAGGATGACGCCGCCCCAGCGCATGGTCCGCGAGGCGTAGCTCTGCTGGACCCGCTTCTTGGTGACGTAGCCGATCGGCCGGGCGCGCTTGGCCTGGCGCCACAGCGAGAACGCGGCCCAGATGTGCGCGGCCACCGCGACCAGCAGGACGATGCGGATGATCGTCAGCACCGTCAGGCGCGGGACGACCGGCTCACCGAGGTCGCGGAGGAACTCGGAGTAGGCGTTGAACGTCTCGGCACCGGCGAACGCCTTCAGGTTCCCCACCATGTGCGCGATGAGGTACAGCACGAAGATGATGCCGGTGACCGCCATGACGGCCTTCTTGAAGACCGACGAGCCGAACCGCCCGGTCTTCGGATCCCGCTTCGGACCGGGGTTCGCCCCCGCCGACTGCCCTGCCTGCTGCGTCGTCACTGTCGCCACGGACCCACGGTACGACCATGCACAGGTGAGACCCATGTGAACGCCGCGTGACACGGCTCATGTAAGGGGAGCCTCACCGGGGAACGGGCGGGACCCGCTCCGTGTTCCCCGCACCAGGGACCGGTACACACCGGTCTCCACACCCGACCAGACAGGGGAGCACCGTGCCACCCACCACCCGCGGCTTTCTCGGCCGCAGCCGGCAGCCCCGCGACCCGCGGCTGCCCCCCGGCCAGTACGACGTCGGTGCGGACTGGCCCGTGCTGACCGCGGAGCCCACGCCCCGGATCAGCCCGGAGACCTGGTCCATCACAGTCGCCGGCCAGGTCGAGAGCCCGACGACCTGGGACTGGGACGGCGTGCACGCCCTGCCCGGCAGCGAGTACCGCGGCGACATCCACTGCGTCACCACCTGGTCCAAGTTCGACACCCGGTTCGCCGGGGTGTCCCTGGACGCGCTGTGGGACGTCGCGCGGCCGACCGAGGAGGGCCGCTTCGTGATGGCCACCTCGAAGTCGGGCTACACGACCAACCTGCCCATCGAGGACCTCACCGGTGGCAAGGCGTGGCTGGTCTGGGAGTTCGACGGGCAGCCGCTGTCCATCGAGCACGGCGGCCCCGTCCGGCTGCTGGTGCCGCACCTCTACTTCTGGAAGAGCGCGAAGTGGGTGACCAAGCTCGACGTCCTCGAGCGGGACCAGCAGGGCTTCTGGGAGCGCAACGGCTACCACGACCGGGGCGACCCGTGGCGTCAGCAGCGGTACCAGGGTGACTGACCCGGTCACGTCCTGGACGACGGCGACGGTCGCCGGGCTCACCCGGCCGATCGCCCGGGCGGTGGCGCTGCGGCTGGACGTCGTGGACCGGGTGGACCACCTGCCAGGCCAGCACTACGTGCTGCGCCTGACCGCGCCGGACGGCTACACCGCCCAGCGTTCCTACTCGGTGGCCTCGGCGCCCTCGGACCCGTTGGTGGAGCTCTTCGTCGAGCGGCTCGAGGACGGCGAGGTGTCCACCTACCTCGCCGACGTCGCCGAGCCGGGTGACGTCTTCGAGGTGCGCGGTCCCATCGGCGGCTGGTTCGCCTGGGACGGCGAGACCCCCGCGCTGCTGGTCGGCGGGGGCACCGGGGTCGTCCCCCTGGTGGCGATGGTCCGGCACGCCCGGGCGATCGGCCGGGAGGACCTGCTGCGGGTGGCCGTCTCGGCACGCACGCTGGCCGAGCTGCCCTACGCCGACGAGCTGGTCGCGGCGGGAGCGCTGGTGGTGACCACCCGGGAGGCGCACGGCATCCGCCCGGCCGCCCGGCTCACCGCGATGGACCTGCTCCCGCTGTGGGAGGAGGGCCAGACGGCGTTCGTCTGCGGTTCGACCGGGTTCGCCGAGTCGGCGAGCCAGCTGCTGGTCGGGCTCGGGTTCGCCCCCTCCGCCGTGCGGGTGGAGCGCTTCGGGCCCAGCGGCACCCCCGGCTGACCCGGTGGCTCAGCCCCGGGCGGCCCGGCGGACGGCGCCGGTGTAGCGGGTCAGCGCGACCGACTGCGCCAGCCGGCTGACCGGGCCGCCCAGCCGGGCGGCCCGGGTGGCCAGCCGGGAGAACGCCACCATCGCGAAGACGACGTCCCCGTCGGGTCGCAGCGTCACCAGGAACGACTCCTCGCCGCTCTCCGGGTGTCCGGGCAGGGTGCCGTAGGCGTAGCCCTGCTGGTCGCCCTCGGTGCGGGACCAGACCACCCGGCAGGGGATGCGCAGGCCCAGTGGTGGGAACCCGGCGGCCATCGAGACCACCGCGCCGACCTCGCTGGCCGGCCCCGAGGCGTGCACCCGCAGGCCGGCGTGGCGCTGGGGCGCCCAGTCGAAGACGGCCGCGACCGCGCGGTCGAACGCGGCCCGCCCGGAGCCCACCACCGCCTCCCGCCGGACCACGTGCACGCCGTCCGGCACCGAGCCGTCCCGGGTGGCCCCGACCTCGGGGTAGGTGAAGGGGGCGTCGGCGAGCGCGGCGAGGTCCGGGGGCACGCCCCCGAGTCTGTGCGCCGGTACCGTCCAGCGCACTGTGCTCGCCTCCGTCACCGCCACCCGCTACGTCCTCCCGCTGCGCGAGGGCGGGTCCCTGCCCGGCCTCATGGAGGCCGACGACCTGGGCACCTACGTGGTCAAGTGGCGCTCGGCCGGCCAGGGCGTCCCGGTGTTGGCCGCCGAGGTGGTCTGCGGCGAGCTGGCCCGCGCGCTGTCGCTGCCGGTCCCCGCACTGGTCACCGTCGAGGTCGCCCCGGAGCTGGCCGTGGGGGAGCCCGACCAGGAGGTGCAGGAGCTGCTGCGGCACTCCGCCGGCACCAACCTGGGGATGGACCACCTGCCCGGAGCGCTCGACTTCTCCGCCGGCAGCCCGGACGTCGACCCGGAGCTGGCCGGACGGGTGCTCTGGTTCGACGCGCTCATCGGCAACGTCGACCGCTCCTGGCGCAACCCCAACATGCTCTTCTGGCACGGCCGCCTGCAGCTGATCGACCACGGCGCCGCGCTGACCTTCCACCACCACTGGCCCGGTGCCCCGGCGGCCGTGGCCCGGCCCTACGACGCCGCGCAGCACGCGCTGATCGAGTCCCGGCCCGACGTCCGGGCGGCCGACGCGGCGCTGGGACCGCAGGTCACCCGCCCGCTGTTGGAGCGGGTCCTCGCCCAGGTGCCCGACGCCTGGTTGCGCGGACCGGACCCCGACGAGCCGGCCGGGACGACCCGGGAGCGCTACGTCGCCCAGCTGCTGGCCCGGCTCGACGCCCGGGACTCCTGGCTGCCCCCGCTGGTGCAGGCCGCGGCCGAGGGCTCCGCCGGCCGGCCGGCCGCGCCGCGTGGGCAGAACCGGCCGGGCTGGCTGGGCCCGCCGCCCCCGCCCGGGGTCACCCAGCGGTGAGCCGGGGCCTGGACACCTTCGAGTACGCCGTGCTGCGGGTCGTGCCGCGGGTCGAGCGGGGGGAGTGCCTCAACGCCGCGGTGCTCGTCTACTGCCGGCAGCGGGACTACCTCGGCTCCCGCGTGCACCTGGACGCCGACCGGCTCCGGGCCCTGGACCCGACAGCCGACCCGGTGGCCATCGCCTGGGCGCTGCAGGCAGCGGCCGACGTCTGCGCGGCGGCACCCGACGCCGGGGCCGCCGGTCGCGAGGCCCTGGGCCCCCGGTTCCGGTGGCTCACCGCGCCCCGGTCCACCGTCGTCCAGCCCTCGGCGGTGCACACCGGCCTGACGGCGGACCCGGACGCGGAGGCCGACCGGCTGCTGGACCTGCTGGTGCTCCCGCCCCGCTGACACAGCGGGGTGAACAGCGGGTGGTCCCCGGTTCACCCAGGGGACGGCTGTGTGTCACCGCTGCGCGGTGCGGGCTCCTTAGCGTCGCTGCCGACCGGGTGACAGCCATCGCCCCCCGCCCCGAGGAGCACCCATGGACTTCGACCGCCCCGAGCACTCCCCGACCAGCGACACCTTCGAGCAGCTGGTCGCCCGCCGGCTGAGCCGCCGTGACCTCTTCCGGGTCGGCGTCGTGGTCGGCGGTGCGGCCGCGGTGGCCGGGATCGCCGGCCCCGCCGCCGCCCTGCCCTCCCCGGCGTCCCCACCGGCCGGGCGCCCGGGCCCGGTGGGCCGGGACAACGCCTTCCGGCTGCCGATCACCCCGGTCGACCCGCCTGCCCCGGCGCCCTTCGACAGCCCGGTCGTGGCGGCCGGCTACACCCACGACGTCGTCATCCGCTGGGGCGACGACGTGTTCCCCGGCGGGACGCCGTTCGACGTGGACACCCAGACCGCCGCCCTGCAGCAGCGCCGGTTCGGCTTCAACGCCGACTACACCGCCTACTTCCCGCAGCGCCGCAACGACAACGGCACCAAGCGCGGCACCGAGGGCCTGCTGTGGGTCAACCACGAGTACACCGACGGCCGGATGATGTTCCGCGGCTACGACCCGGCCGCGCCCACCCGCGAGCAGGTCGACATCGAGCTCGCCGCGCACGGCGGCACGCTGGTGCGCATCGAGCAGGGCCGGGACGGCGTCTGGCGCCACGTCCCGCACCGGGACAACTTCCGGGTCACCGCGACCACCCCGATGACCCTCACCGGCCCGGTCGCCGGGGACCCCCGGGTCACGACCACGGCGGACCCCACGGGGCGTGCGGTGCTGGGCATGCTGAACAACTGCGGTGGCGGGGTCACCCCGTGGGGCACGCTGCTCACCGCGGAGGAGAACTTCGACCAGTACTTCGCCAACGCGGCAGCGGTGACCGACCCGCGCGCGAAGGAGGCGAACGCCCGCTTCGGCATCCCCGCCGGTGCCAGCGAGCGCAAGTGGGAGCGCTTCTACCCTCGCTTCGACCTGGCCCAGGAGCCCAACGAGCCCAACCGCTTCGGCTGGATCGTCGAGATCGACCCGTACGACCCGCGGGCGACGCCCAAGAAGCGCACCGCGATGGGCCGGTTCAAGCACGAGGCGGCGGCCGGGACGACGACCGCGGACGGCCGCTGGGCGGTCTACTCCGGGGACGACTCCCGCTTCGAGTTCGTCTACAAGTTCGTCACCCGGGACCGGGTCAACCGCAACGACCGGCGCAACGCCGACCTGCTGGACTCCGGCACGCTGTACGTGGCGCGCTTCGCCGCCGACGGGTCGGGGGAGTGGCTGCCGCTGGTGGCCGGACAGGGCCCGCTGACCGCGGCCAACGGCTTCGCCACCCAGGCCGACGTGCTGCTCCACACCCGGCAGGCGGCCACGCTGCTGGGCGCCACCCCGATGGACCGGCCCGAGGACATCGAGCCCAACCCGGTCACCGGCAGCGTGTACATCGCGCTGACCAACAACACCCGGCGCACCGAGGCCCAGGAGGACGCGGCCAACCCGCGCTCGGCCAACGCCGCCGGCCACGTCATCGAGCTCGTCGAGGACGGCAAGGACGCCGCGGCCACCCGGTTCGCCTGGAACATCCTGCTGCTGGCCGGTGACCGCACCACCCCCGAGGCCCGGTACGGGACCTTCAGCCCCGATCAGGTCAGCGAGCTGGCCTGTCCGGACAACCTGGCGGTGGACTCCCTCGGTCAGCTGTGGATCGCCACCGACGGGGCGCCCGGGGTGCTGGGCACCATGAACGACGCCGTCCTCGGGCTGACCGTCACCGGCCCCGAGCGCGGCCGGACCCAGCAGGTCTTCGGCGGGGTCTACGGCTCGGAGATGACCGGGGTGTTCTTCAACGCGACCGAGACCACGATGTTCGCCTCGGTCCAGCACCCGGGGGAGGGCGGCACCCTCGCGGCCCCGACCAGCAACTGGCCCGACGGCGGCAGCTCGGTCCCGCGGTCCTCGGTGGTCGCCATCCGGCGGGCCTGACCGGACCCGGCGGGGTCACGCAGCCGGGTCGGCGGGGAAGAGCCCGTCGACCCGGCGGGCCAGCTCGACGTCCAGTTCGGTGACCCCGCCGGCCGAGTGCGTGACCACGGCGATGCGCAGCGAGTCGTAGCGCAGGTCCAGGTCGGGGTGGTGGTCCATCTCCTCCGCGATGTCGGCGATGGCCACCACGGCGTCGACGGCAGCGCGGAAGGAGGGCAGGTCCACCCGCCGGTAGATGCCCTGGGCATCGCCGTCCCAGTGGGTCAGCTCGGCCACCGCGGTGGCGACCTCGTCGGCGGGCAGGGCCTGCGGGCGCGTCATGACGACACCCTGGCACTCAGGTGTGGAGTCCGCACTCCACCTTGTTGCGCCCGGCCCAGCGGCCGGCCCGGGGGTCCTCGCCGGGGGCGACGGGTCGGGTGCACGGGGCGCAGCCGATCGAGGCGTAGCCGATGTCCACCAGCGGGTTCACCGGGACGCCGTGCGCCGCGACGTAGCCGTCGACGTCGTCCTGGGTCCACGCCGCCAGCGGGTTGACCTTGACCATGCCGCGCTTGGCGTCCCAGTCGACCACCTTGGTGCCGCGACGGGTGTCGGCCTCGTCGCGCCGGACGCCGGAGCCCCAGGCGTCGAAGCCGGTCAGCGTGCGGGCCAGCGGCTGCACCTTGCGCATCGCGCAGCACAGGTCGGGGTCGCGGTCGTGCAGGGCGGGACCGAACTCGGCGTCCTGCTCGGCGACGGTCTCCTCCGCGGTCACCGACAGCACCCGGACGTCCATCACCGAGGCGATCCAGTCGCGGGTGCCGATGGTCTCGGCGAAGTGGTAGCCGGTCTCCAGGAAGACGACCTGCACACCGGGGTGCGCCCGGGACGCGAGGTGGGCCAGCAGCCCGTCGGCCATCGAGGAGGTGATCGCGAAGGAGTCGCCGAAGGTCTCCCCGGCCCAGCGCAGCACGGCGAGGGCCTGCTCGACCGGGTCGGCGATGCCCTCGAAGCGGGCGTCGGCCTCGGCGGCCAGCTCGGGCGTCGGTTCCACCAGCGTTGCGCTCACGGTCGCTGCACTCCTGTCCCGGTGGTGCGCAGGGCGAAGGTCCGCAGGCAGGACCCGCAGTGCCACTCGTCCTCGGTCTCCCGCGGCCGGAGGGTCTCCTCGCCGCAGTACGGGCAGTAGAACGGCGGCAGCCGGCGCGTTCTTCCCGGGGCGGTCAGCGGAGCCACTCCTCGTCCGCGCGGGTGGCGTAGGCGGCGAAGCGCTCGCCCTCCTCGCGGTGCTCGAGGTAGCCGCGCAGCACCCGCTCGACGTAGTCGGCGGTGTCGGTGGCGGCGACCTTGTGCCCGCGCAGCTTGCGGCCGATGGAGGACTCGAAGCCCAGGTGCCCGCCGAGGTGGACCTGGAAGCCCTCCTCACCTCCGACGACCATCCCCTTGAAGCCGATGTCGGCGGTCTGGAACCGGGCGCAGGAGTTCGGGCAGCCGTTGACGTTGATGGTGACGGGTTCGTCGAAGCCGGGCAGCCGGCGCTCCAGCTCCTCGGTCAGCTCACGGGCGCGGCCCTTGGTCTCCACGATCGCCAGCTTGCAGAACTCGATGCCGGTGCAGGCCATCGTCTGCCGGCGGAACACGCTGGGCCGGACCTGCAGGTCGTGCTCGGCCAGCGCCGCGACGAGGTCCTCCACCCGGTCGTCGGGGACGTCGAGGACGACGAGCTTCTGGTCCGCCGTCGTCCGGATGCGGCCCTGGCCGTGCTCCTCGGCGAGGTCGGCGACGGTGCTCAGCAGCTCCCCGCCGATCCGGCCGGTGTGCAGGGCGAACCCCACGGCGTTGAGACCGTCGCGCTGGCGCTGGACGCCGACGTGGTCGCGCTGGTCGGTGGCGGGGCGCTCGGGAGCCGGGCCGTCGGGGAGCGTCTCGTGCAGGTACTCGTCCTGCAGCACCTGGCGGAACTTCTCGGTGCCCCAGTCGGCGATCAGGAACTTGATCCGAGCGTGGGTGCGCGAGCGCCGGTAGCCGTAGTCGCGGAACACCGCGCAGACCCCGGCCCACACGTCGGAGACCTGGTCGGGCCGGACGAAGACGCCCAGCCGCTGGGCGAACATCGGGTTGGTGGACAGCCCACCACCGACCCACAGGTCGTAGCCGGCCTCGCCCGCGGCGTTGCGCACGCCGACGAAGGCGACGTCGTTGATCTCGTGGTTGGTGCAGTGGTGCGTGCATCCCGACACCGAGGACTTGAACTTGCGCGGCAGGTTGGAGAACTGCGGGTCACCGACGTACTTCTCCACCGTCTCGGCGATCACGTCGGTGGCGTCGAGCAGTTCGTCGTCCAGCACGCCGGCCAGCGGGCAGCCCAGCACCACGCGGGGGGTGTCGCCGCAGGCCTCGGTGGTGGACAGCCCGACGGCCTCCAGCCGCTCCCAGATCGTGGGGACGTCCTCGATGCGGATCCAGTGCAGCTGCACGTTCTGCCGGTCGGTGACGTCGGCGACGCCGCGGCCGAACTCCACCGAGATGCCGGCGACCACGCGCAGCTGCTCGGCCGACAGCTGTCCGCCGTCGATGCGCACCCGCAGCATGAAGTAGTGGTCCTCGAGCTCCTCGGGCTCCAGCACGGCGGTCTTGCCGCCGGGGATGCCCTGGGCGCGCTGGGTGTAGAGGCCCATCCAGCGCATCCGGCCGCGCAGGTCGCCGGGGTCGATGGAGTCGAACCCGCCCTTGGAGTAGACGTCGATGATCCGCTGCCGGACCTCCAGGCCGTCGGAGTCCTTCTTCATCCGCTCGTTGGGGTTCAGCGGCTCGCGGTAGCCCAGGGCCCACTGGCCCTGCCCCTTCTGCGGGGTGCGGCTGGTGCGGGTGGGTGTCGACACGTCGGGGCTCCAGGGGTGCGCGCGCGACCGCGGTGCGGTGGCGCCGGCGCTGCTGCGGGGGAGAGGGGTGCGCTGCTGCTCAGGAGGCAGGGCGACAGGCGGCGCTGGTGACGCGGCCCAGGTCGACGTGCAGGCGCGCGACGAGGAGCGCTCCGCAGTCGGTCACACCCGCGAGTCTCCCACACCGGCCATGGCGGCCCTGACCTGCGCGACCGCGTCGTCCAGCGGGGTCACCGAGGTGTCCACCCGCAGCTCTGCGCGCACCGGCTCCTCGTAGGGGTCGCTGACGCCGGTGAAGGTGGGGATCTCCCCGCTGCGCGCCCTGGCGTAGAGCCCCTTCACGTCGCGGGCCTCGCAGACCTCCAGCGGCGTGGACAGGTGCACCAGCACGAAGCGGCCGTGCGCCTCCACCAGGGCCCGGGCCTGCTCGCGGGCCTCGTCGAAGGGCGCGATCGCGGCGATGACGACGGTGCCGCCGTGCCTGACCACCTCCCCGGCCACCCAGCCGATCCGGCGGATGTTGAGGTCCCGGTCGGCTCGGCTGAAGCCCAGCTCGCTGGACAGGTGCGTGCGGACGACGTCCCCGTCGAGCACGGTCACCGGGGTGCCCTCGGCGGTCAGGCCGGCCACCAGGGCGTCGGCGACGGTGGACTTCCCGGCGCCCGAGAGCCCGGTGAGGAGGACGGCGACACCACTCATGGCGTGGATCCTGTCAGTCGACCGGGACGGCGCCGAAGGACCGCCAGGCGCTCTCCACCTCGGCGAGCTCGGCCACCGCCGGCGGCAGCTTCCCCGCCACGACGTCGGCGAGGGTGACCTGCTCGAGCACCCGGCGGTAGGAGTCGCGGGCGGCGACCCACACGCTGGTCAGGTCCTGGGCGACACCGGGGTAGGAGGAGTCCTCGGGCCGCTGGCCGTGCACCTCGGCCAGGAAGCCCTGTTCGACGCGCATGACCCGGGCGATCGACACCTCCGACGCGGGCAGCGCCAGCCGGTAACCGCCGTCCCGGCCACGCTGGCTGGTCACCAGGCGGGCGTGCTGGAGGTCCCCGAGGATGGCCTGCAGGAACCGCGACGGGATGCCCTGGGACTGGGCGATGCGGTCACAGGTGAGGGCGTCGGGGCTCGCGGCGGCCAGCTCGAGAGCTGCCCGCACCGCGTAGTCGACCCGGGCAGAGATGCGCACGGACCCCATCCTGCCCGGTCTGGGAAGGTGGGGCCGTGTACCGGCTGCGATTCACCACGCTGGTGGAGGCGCCGCTGACCGTGGCGTTCGACGTCGCCCGCACCCTCGGGCGCCCGTGGCCGTGGTCGTTGACCGAGGTGGACAGCGTCCGGCCGTGGTCTGACGTGTACCGCGGCTCCGGTGGGCTGCTCGCCTCGGTGACCCACACCCGGTCGTTCCACCCCACCGGGGCCGGCACCCTGGTCGAGGAGCAGCTGGACTGGCGCAACAGGGTGCCCGGACCGCCCGGTCGGCTGCTGGACCAGACCGTGGTCCGCCGGCACGTCGTCGCCGCGATGCAGGCACACCAGGACCTCTACGCCGCGGCGGCCGCCCGGCGCGCCGAGGACGTCGTCCAGGTGGTCGGCGCCGCGCTCGTCGACCACGACCGGGTGCTGGTCGCGCAGCGGGGGTCGGGACCCCTGGCCGGGTTGTGGGAGTTCCCCGGCGGCAAGGTCGAGCGCGGCGAGGACGAGCTGGCCGCGCTCGTGCGCGAGTGCCAGGAGGAGCTGGGGGTGCAGGTCGCCCCGCAGGCGTTCCTCGGTGAGGTGCCCTTGGACGGCGTCGTCGCGGGCGGGGCGCCGGGGGCGTCGTCCCTGCGGGTGTGGTGGGGCCGGGTCGCCGAGGGTGAGCCGGTCGACCACGAGCACACCGAGCTGCGGTGGGTCCCCGCCGAGGACCTCGAGGCCCTGGACTGGATCCCGGCCGATCGGCCGCTGCTGCCCGCGGTCCGGGACCTCCTGGCCCGGCTGGGCTGAGCTGCCGACCGGGGCCGGGACGCGCGAGAGCGCCGCCCCGGTGTCCGGGACGGCGCTCTCGAGGGCGGGACGGCCTACTTGAAGACGTCCTTGACCTTCTCGCCGGCCTGCTTGGCGTTGCCGCTGGCCTGGTCGGCCTGGCCCTCGGCCTTGAGGTCGCGGTTGTCGGTCGCGTCGCCCGCGGCCTCCTTGCCCTGCCCGATCAGCTCTTCGGCCTTGTTCTTGATCTTGTCCATGGCGCTCATGACGGGCTCCTCACCTCGGCGGACTGTCGTTGTCGTGGCTACCCGGGACCGGTCGGGTCACACATCTGCCCACCTGTGGATCAGCTGGCAGTCCCCGCCGGGTCGCTGGCCGACCCGCGACACGCCGTCCCCTGAAGAGCTTCTCGTGTAGGCGGGGTACCACCGGAAGAAGTCCTGCTGTGACGCCTGTGTTGCCCCATGGTTGCAGGCGTGAGGCCCGCTGTGAGGCAGGTCGTGAGCCCAGGTCACAAATCGGTGACGGTCGTGGACGGTCCCCAGGGGGGTGCCTAAGGTCCAGCGGGACGAGCCCGGCCGGCCAGCGGTCTGCCAGGCTCGCCGGAGCTCGTACCCAGCCCGCCCGGTCGCTCGCGCCCAGGGCGGCAGACCAGGTCAGTCCCCCCGCAGGTGCGGGTCGAGGGAGGCAATACAACGTGAAGTTGAGCAAGCGCAGCGCGATGCTCATCGCGACCGGCGTCGCCGGCGCGATGGCCTTGACCGCGTGTGGCGGCGGCAGCAGCAGCAGTGGTGGGGGTGACGGCGAGACCGGGACCGGGCGCGTCGTCTTCGGAGAGCCCACCGCCTTCCCGGAGAACATCTACCCGTTCATCGCCGCCGGTAACAGCACCGCCACCCAGACCATCATCGGGCGGGTGCTGCCCAGCGCGTACAACGTCGCGGCGGACTTCTCCGTGGCCTGGGACGAGAACGTCCTGGCCTCCGAGCCCACGCTGGACTCCGGCTCGGGCTCCCAGGTCAACACCTACGAGATCAACCCCGACGCGGTGTGGAGCGACGGCACCCCGATCACCGCCGACGACTTCGCCTTCACCTGGAAGGCCAACCGCAGCGCGGACCCGGCCGACGGTGGCTGCGCCTCGGTGCTGTCCACGAACGGCTACGCGAACATCGCCTCGGTCGAGGGCAGCGGGGACGACAACAAGACCGTCACCGTGACCTACGCCGAGCCGTACTCGGACTGGCAGTCGCTGTTCAGCACCTTCCTGCCGGCCCACCTGATGGACAGCGAGGACCCGACGGCCCTCTGCGACACCATCACCAACGGCTTCCCGATCGCCGAGGGCGTCATCGACGACATCTCCGCGGGGCCCTTCCAGGTCAAGCGCGAGAACATCGACGTCGGCAGCCAGATCGTGGTGCTGACGCCGAACCCCGAGTGGTGGGGCGAGCCGGCCGAGCTGGCGCAGCTGATCATCCAGAACATCGGCAACGACCCGACGACGACCGTCCAGGGCCTGTCCAACGGTGAGCTCGGGGTCGTCTACCCCCAGCCGCAGCTCGACCTGATCGACCAGCTCGACGGCCTGGCCCCCAACGTGGAGAACCAGATCACCTTCGGTCTGTCCTTCGAGCACGTGGACTTCAACACCTCGGACCCGCTGCTGAGCTCGCTGCCGGTGCGCCAGGCGTTCGCGATGGCGCTGGACCGGCAGGAGATCGTCGACCAGACCGTCGGCCAGTTCTCCTCCGACGCCCAGGTCCTGGACAACCGCCTGTACGTCAACAACCAGCCCGAGTACGTCGACAACGCCCCTGAGGAGTACAAGGAGCAGAACGTCGACCAGGCCCGCGCGCTGCTCGAGGGCGACGGCTGGGTCGCCGGGTCCGACGGCATCTACGCCAAGGGCGGCCAGCGACTGGCCATCCAGATCGACACCACCGCCAACAACCCGCTGCGTCAGACCACCATCGAGGTCATGATCCCGCAGCTGGCCGAGGCCGGCATCGAGGCCACGTTCAACGCCAACCCGGACATCTTCGCCGGTGCGGACAAGCCGACCTCCCTGGAGGCCGGTGGCTTCCAGGCCGCGCTCTTCGCCTGGGTGTCGACGCCGTTCGTCTCCTCGAACCAGTCGATCTACTACTCCCCGGAGAACGGCCTGGGCCAGAACTACTCCCGGATCGGCACCCCGGAGATCGACGACCTGCTGAGCCAGATGGTCTCCGAGCCCGACCCGGACGCGGCCGCCGACCTGGCCAACCAGGTGGACACGGCGCTGTGGGCCCAGATGGCCACGCTGCCGCTGTTCCAGAAGCCCACCGTCATCGCCTACCAGAGCACCATCACCGGCGTCGAGGACAACTCCTCGCAGGCCGGGCCGCTCTGGAACTCCGAGACCTGGGCCGTCAGCCAGTGACCTGAGGGCCCGCTGACCTCGGTCCAGGGCCCTCACCGCACCACACCGAACCGCAGTCACGGCCCCCGGGGGCTCACCCCCGGGGGCCGTGCTGCGCCCGGGCTCGACCTGCCTCCTCACCACCCCGCTGGACTGGTCGCTCCGACAGGACGACTTCCGCTCTCGGCGTAAGGTCCCCGCATGTTCTTCTTCACGATCCGACGGATCCTGGCGTCCGTCCTCGTGTTGCTCGCCAGCTCGTTCCTGGTCTTCGCCCTCTGCGCGGCGAGCTTCGACCCGCTGTCCCGGTACCGGCAGCTGCGTCCTGCGCCGACACCGGAGTTCCTCGACGGCGTGCGCGAGCAGCTGGGTCTCAACGACCCGTTCTTCATCCGTTACTGGGACTGGCTCACCGGGGTCGTCCGCGGTGACTTCGGGGACACGATCGGTGGCACCGCCGTCGCCGACCAGCTGCCCGGCCGGCTGCTCATCACCGGCCGGATGATCGTGCTGGCCATCGTCATCGCCGTCGTGCTGGCGGTCCTGGTCGGTGTGATCGGCGCCGTCCGGCAGTACAAGCCCTCGGACTACGCCTTCACCTTCCTGGCCTACGTGCTGATCGCGCTGCCGACGTTCTGGTTCGCCGCGATCCTCAAGGAGTTCGTCGCCGGGGGTGTGAACGACCTCTTCGGACGGCAGGTGCTCTACACGATCGGCGAGGAGACCCCGGGACTCTCGCTGTACGCCAGCGGTTGGGAGCTCTGGTCGGACCGCATCGGCCACCTGGTGCTGCCCACCGTCAGCCTCGCGCTGCTGTCCTTCGCCGCGTGGAGCCGGTTCCAGCGCTCGGCGATGCTCGACGTGCTCGGCTCGGACTACATGCGCCTGGCCCGCGCCAAGGGCCTCACCTACCGCCGCACCGTCATGAAGCACGGCCTGCGGAACGCGCTGATCCCGCTCACCACGGTCGTCGCGCTGGGCATCGGCACGCTCTTCGGCGGCGCCGTCATCACCGAGCAGGTCTTCGTCTGGCACGGCATGGGCGAGTACCTGCTGCAGAACGGCATCGGTCAGAACGACATCAACGTCGTGCTCGGCTGGCTGCTCATCAGCGCCGTGTTCGTCGTGGTGTTCAACCTCGTCGCCGACGTCCTCTACGCGGTCCTCGACCCGCGCATCCGACTCGCCTGACCGGCAGAGGAGAAGCTCCCATGGCCACCACCCAGGCCGCCGCCGAGGCGGCCCTCCCGGCCGAGCCCGGATCGCCCTCCGGCGGCGGGGTCGAGCGCGAGTTCACCGTCCAGGCCCGCAGCCAGCGGCAGCAGATCGTCCGCCGCTTCACCCGCAACAAGGTGGGGATGAGCGGACTGGTCGTCTTCGTCCTGCTGCTGGCCTTCGGCTTCCTCGGCCCGCTGCTCTACGGCACCGACTACGCGACCCAGGACCGCAACGCCCAGTCGGTGGCGCCCGGGGTGCAGGGCTACCCGCTGGGCAGCGACGCCATCGGGCGCGACCTGCTGGCCGGGATGATGCAGGGCGTGCAGCGCTCGCTGTTCATCGTGCTGCTCTTCGTCGTCATCGCCCTGCCGCTGGGCCTGCTCGTCGGCGCCCTCGCCGGCTACTTCGGCCGGTGGGTCGACAGCGTGCTGATGCGCCTGGTCGACCTCATCCTCACCGTGCCGCTGCTGGTCGTCCTCATCGTCGTCGCCAGCAACTTCCCCTCCAGCCGCACGCCGCTGGGCGTCGGCATCATCCTGGGTCTGTTCGGCTGGCTGGACCTGGCCCGCATCGTGCGCAGCCAGTTCCTCTCGTTGCGCGAGAAGGAGTACGTCGAGGCGGCGCACGCCCTGGGCGCCTCCAACAGCCGGATCATCTTCAAGCACCTGATCCCGAACGCGCTGGGGTCCCTGATCGTCTGGACGACGCTGGCCGCGGCCACGGCGATCATCCTGGAGGCGTCGCTGACCTACCTGGGGTTCGGCGTCAACGGGGCCAACCAGACCTCGCTGGGCCGCCTGGTCTCCGACGGGGTCCAGGCCACCACCACCCGGCCCTGGCTCTTCTACTTCCCGGGCGTGACCCTGCTGGTCATCGTGCTGTCAATCAACCTGATCGGCGACGGGATCCGGGACGCCTTCGACCCGAGCAACCGCCGCGTGCGGTCCTGAGGGAGGACACGTTGTCCACTGCAGTCTCGTCCTCGACCTCCAGCGGGGGGCTGTCCCAGGGCGGCACCCGCGCCACCAGCCTGCCCGGCTTCGACGCCTCGGCCCCGCTGCTGACCGTCTCCGACCTCAACGTCCGGTTCCCCACCGAGGACGGGCTGGTGCACGCCGTCCGCGGCGTGGACTACTCGCTGCGCTCCGGTGAGGTGCTGGGCATCGTGGGGGAGTCCGGTTCGGGCAAGTCGGTCACCTCGCTGGCCGTCATGGGCCTGCTGCCCGGCTCCGCCCGGGTGACCGGCTCGGTCAAGTACCGCGGCCAGGAGCTGCTCGGGCAGAGCGACCGCACCATGTCGCGGGTCCGCGGCAAGGGCGTGTCGATGATCTTCCAGGACCCGATGACCTCGCTGGACCCCGTCTACCGGGTGGGCTTCCAGATCGAGGAGACGCTGCGCTCGCACGACAAGGGCCTGTCCTCCAAGGCCGCCCAGGCCCGGGCCGGTGACCTGCTCGAGCTCGTCGGCATCCCCAACGCCCGGGAGCGGGTGCGGTCCTACCCGCACGAGTTCTCCGGCGGCATGCGCCAGCGCGTCGTCATCGCCATCGCGATGGCCAACCAGCCCGACGTGATCATCGCCGACGAGCCGACGACGGCCCTCGACGTCACCGTGCAGGCCCAGATCCTCGAGGTGCTGCAGACGGCGCTGGCCGAGACCGGTGCCGCCATGGTCCTCATCACCCACGACCTCGGCGTCGTCGCCGGCATCGCCGACCGCGTGCTGGTCATGTACGCCGGCCGCCCGGTCGAGGTCGGCTCGGTCGAGGACATCTACTACGAGCCGCGGATGCCCTACACGCTGGGCCTGCTCGGCTCGCTGCCCCGCCTGGACGCCTCCACCAAGCAGCGCCTCACCCCGATCAAGGGGTCCCCGCCCTCGGTGGTCAACATGCCGCCGGGGTGCCCGTTCGCCCCGCGGTGCCCGCTGCACGTCGCCGAGTGCGACGTCGCCGAGCCCGAGCGCTTCGACGTCGGCGGCGGGCACACCGCGGCCTGCATCCGCATCGAGGAGGTGGCCCGCGCCCACGGCGAGGCCGCCCGCATCTTCGACGAGACCGCGGACGACGCGGTGCTCGGCAGCGAGGTGCCCGCCGACCACTCGGCCGAGGTCGCGGACCAGACCCAGACCCCTGCCGTGCCCCAGGACGGAGACCGTCGATGACCGCCACCCGTGAGCCCATCCTGTCCGTGCGCGGGCTGGAGAAGCACTTCCCGATCAAGGGCGGGGGGCTGCTCAAGCGCACCGTGGGCGCCGTCCGGGCCGTCGACGGGCTGGACCTGGACCTCTACCCGGGCGAGGTCCTGGGTCTGGTCGGGGAGTCCGGGTGCGGCAAGTCCACGACCGGCCGGGCGATCCTCAACCTGCAGCCGGCCACCGCGGGCTCCGTGGTCTTCCAGGGCCGGGAGATCGTCGGCCTGGACCGCAAGGCGATGCGTCCGCTGCGCCGGGACATCCAGATCGTCTTCCAGGACCCCTACGCCTCGCTCAACCCGCGGCTGCCGGTCTTCGACATCGTCGCCGAGCCGCTGATCATCCACGGGCTGACCAAGGACGAGGACGAGCTCCGCGAGCGCGTCCGGTCCCTCGTGGAGACCGTCGGGCTCAACCCCGAGCACACCAACCGCTACCCGGCCGAGTTCTCCGGTGGGCAGCGTCAGCGCATCGGCATCGCCCGCGCGCTGGCCCTGGAGCCCAAGGTGCTGGTGCTCGACGAGCCGGTGTCCGCGCTGGACGTCTCGATCCAGGCCGGCGTGATCAACCTGCTCGAGGACCTCAAGGACCGGCTGGGCCTGTCCTACCTGTTCATCGCCCACGACCTGTCGGTGGTCCGGCACATCTCCGACCGGGTCGCCGTCATGTACCTGGGCAAGATCATCGAGGTGGCCGACCGGGACGACCTCTTCGAGCGGCCCACCCACCCCTACACCCAGGCCCTGCTGTCGGCGATCCCGCTGCCCGACCCGCGGCTCGAGCGCAGCCGGCAGCGGATCATCATCACCGGCGACGTGCCCAGCCCGGCCAACCCGCCCTCGGGCTGCCGGTTCCGCACCCGGTGCCAGAAGTTCGCCAACGAGCTCGACGACACCCGCCGGGAGAAGTGCATGACGGTGGAGCCGCTGCTGGAGGACCGCGGGGTCGGCCACCAGAGCGCCTGCCACTACGCCGAGGTCGCCAAGGTCCTGTGAGCCGGTCGGGGATCATGGGGTCGTGACCCTGGACCCCGCCGACCGCAGCCTGCTGCTGGTGCACGCCCACCCCGACGACGAGGCCATCAACAACGGCGCCACGATGGCCCGCTACGTCGCCGAGGGAGCGCACGTCACCCTGCTCACCTGCACGCTGGGGGAGGAGGGCGAGGTGCTGGTGCCCGAGCTCGCCGGGCTGGCCGCCGACCAGGCCGACCAGCTGGGCGGGTACCGGATCGGCGAGCTGGCCGCGGCCATGGCGGCCCTGGGCGTGACCGACCACCGGTTCCTCGGCGGCACCGGCCGGTGGCGGGACTCCGGCATGGTCGGCACCGCGGCCAACGACCACCCGCGGGCGTTCTGGAACGCCGACCCCGACGAGGCCACCGCCGCCGCGGTCGCCGTGCTGCGCGAGGTGCGTCCGCAGGTCGTCGTCGGCTACGACGAGCACGGTGGCTACGGCCACCCCGACCACGTGCAGGCCCACCGGGTCGCGATGGCCGCCGTCGACGCGGCCGCCGATCCCGGCTACCGCCCCGACCTGGGGACGGCGCACGCCGTCGCGAAGGTGTACTGGACCGTCGTCCCGGTGTCGGTGCTGCAGCGCGGCATGGACGCCCTCGCCGCCGCCGACGCGGACTACGACGGCGTCACCGACGCCCGGGAGATCCCCTTCGCCGCCGAGGACACCGACGTGACCTGCGAGCTGGACGGCGCGGCGTACCGGGCGCAGAAGACCGCGGCCATGCGCGCACACGCCACCCAGCTCACGCTGGACGGTGACTTCTACGCGCTGAGCAACAACCTGGGCCAGGAGGTGCTGGTGACCGAGTACTACCAGCTCGTCCGCGGCGAGCGCGGCCCCGGGCAGGGGGAGCACGGCTGGGAGACCGACCTGTTCGCCGGCCTGTGAGCGCACTGCGGCTGGTGGGCTGGGCGGTCCTCGCGGTCCTGGCCGCCGCCTGGCTGGCGGCGGTCGAGGTGTTCTGGCTGCCGCTGCGGGTGGGGCCGGTGCCGGTCCCGCTCTCGCTGCTGGTGGCAGCGGTCGGCAACCTGCTGCTGCCGGCCTGGGTGCACCGGCACTCGGGGTCCCGGGTGGTGGCGCTGCTGCCGGTGCTGGTCTGGGTGGTGGTGGCGATCGGTGCCTCGGTGCGGCGGTCCGAGGGGGACCTGCTGATCACCGGTCAGACCACGGCCGCTCAGCTGGTGGGGCTGGGCTTCCTGCTGGTCGGGGTGCTGGCCGGGTCGTTCTCGGTCGGGCGGGTGCTCAGCCGACCGGTCCCGCGACCGGCGCCGGTGCCTGCCGGTAGTGGTAGCGGTGGTGCTCGATGAAGCCCAGCCGGCGGTAGAGCGCCCGCGCCGGTGCGTTGTCGGCCAGCACCTGCAGGTGGCACCACCGGGCGCCCTCGTCGACCGCCCAGGACTGCAGCGCCCGGGTGAGCGCGGTGGCCAGGCCGCCGCGGCGGGCGGCGGGGTCCACGCCGACGGTGGCGATGCCGAGCCAGTCCTCGACGAGCACCCCACGGGCCACCCCGACGACCGTGCCCTCGTCGTCCCGGACCGAGGCGAAGGCCAGCCGGTCGGCGTGGGTCAACACCGCTGCGGCGTCGGCGGGCAACGGCTCACCGGCCCGGCGGGCGGCCGCCAGCCAGGCGTCGTCGGGCCGGGGGGCCAGCGACGCCGGGACCCCGGGCCCGGGCTCCTCGTCCTCCAGCGGGACGGTCAGCACGACGGTCTCGGCCTCCGGCGGGCCCCAGCCGGCGGCCGCCAGCGCCGCGTCGGCGGGGCGGGCCTGCCGACCGGGCAGTGCGACGACGGCGGGGAGAGCACGCCGGGCGTACCAGTCGGTGACGACGGCGACGGCGTCGGTGAGCGGGAGGCCGGGGTCACCGGTGGCCAGCGCGGAGTGTGCCCGGCGGGTGAAGCCGCCGCCGCCGGCGCGCAGCAACCACCCGCCCAGCGCCTCGGTCTCGGTGCCGCGCCAACCCCGTGCGGCCAGGTGTTCCAGCTCGACGACGTCGAGCGGACTGCGTCGTTGTCCCACCGGTCCTCCTCCTGCCCGCGCCGGGCTGCCCCCGACGGGGCGGGGTGAGGCGACCCTGACCTCCGCGCCGCGCCGGACCGCGCCATACTGGTCCCGACCCTAGAACTCTCTGGTCGTACCCCCGGAGGAACACCCGTGACCTACGTCATCACCCAGGCCTGCGTCGACGTCCTCGACAAGGCGTGCATCGACGAGTGTCCGGTGGACTGCATCTACGAGGGCGACCGGATGCTCTACATCCACCCCGACGAGTGCGTCGACTGCGGTGCGTGCGAGCCGGTCTGCCCGGTCGAGGCCATCTACTACGAGGACGACGTCCCGGACAAGTGGAAGGACTTCTACAACGCCAACGTGGAGTTCTTCTCCGACCTGGGCAGCCCCGGCGGTGCGGCCAAGACCGGCAAGATCGCCAAGGACCACCCGCTCGTGGCGGCCCTGCCGCCGCAGGGGGAGTGACCGCCCGGTCGCTGCCGGACTTCCCCTGGGACTCGCTCCGGCCGGCCCGTGCGCGGGCGGCCAAGCACCCCGGGGGGACGGTCGACCTGTCCATCGGGACGCCGGTCGACCCCACCCCCACGCTGCTGGGGGACGCCCTCGCCGCTGCCGGTGACGCGTCGGGCTACCCGACCGCGCTGGGCACGGCCGACGTCCGGACGGCGGCTGCGGGGTGGCTGTCCCGCCGGCTGGGCGTGACCCTCGCCGACCCGCTCGGTGCCGTGCCGTCGGTGGTCCCGACGGTCGGTTCCAAGGAGCTGGTGGCGCTGCTGCCCACGCTGCTCGGGCTGGCCGGCCGCGGCACCGTCGTCATCCCCGAGGTGGCCTACCCGACCTACGAGGTCGGCGCGGTCGTCGCCGGGTTGGACGTGCTGCGCAGCGACACCCCGCCCGAGGACGTCGCCGACCCGGTGCTGGTCTGGCTGAACTCCCCGGGCAACCCGCACGGCCGGGTGCTCACCGACCACCAGCTGCGCGCCTGGGTGGCCTGGGGCCGCGAGCGTGGCGTGCCCGTCGTCGCCGACGAGTGCTACGTCGAGCTGGGCTGGGACGTGCAGCCGCGCTCGGTGCTGCACCCCGCGATCGCGGGGGACTCCCACGAGGGCCTGCTGGCCGTGCACTCGCTGTCCAAGCAGTCCACCGCGGCGGGCTACCGGGCGGGGCTGCTGTCCGGCGACCCGGCCCTGGTACAGCGGGCCTGGGAGGTCCGTCGGCACCTGGGCCTGCTGGTGCCCACCCCCGTGCAGGCCGCGATGGCCGCGGCGCTGGCCGACGACGCGCACGTCGAGCTGGCCCGGTCCCGCTACGGCGCCCGCCGCGACCGGCTGCGCGCCGCCGTGACCGCGGCCGGCTACCGGGTGGACCACTCCGAGGCCGGGCTGTACCTGTGGGTCACCCGCGACGAGGACTGCTGGGCGACCGTCGACCGGCTCGCCGGCCTCGGGATCGTCGTGGCGCCCGGTGCGTTCTACGGCCCTGCGGGGGAGCGGCACGTCCGGATGGCACTGACCGCCACCGACGAGCGGGTCGACGCCGCGGTGGAGCGCCTCACCGCCTGAGCGGTCTCAGACGGCGAGCTGCAGCAGCAGCGAGCCGGCGTCCTCACCGGTCTGCGCCCAGCCGTCTCCCGGCGTCCAGGTCCAGTCGGCGATGCGGACCTGGGTGAGCTGCAGCCGCTCGGCGTGCGCGACCGCCCAGGTCGCCTCCGGCCAGCCTGCCGCGCCGACCGAGACGACGCCTCCGGGCTGCACGCTCGGCGTCCCGGCCTCGCGGGCGACGACGTCGGCGACGGCAGCCGCGCGGTCGTCGACCGGCCCGGCGGCGTCAGGGGGGCTGAAGGTGCACGACAACCGCGCCGGGGACGTCGACAGCAGGGCAGCGGCGAGCGTCTGGGCCATCTCCTCGTGCTGCTGGTAGGCCTCGGGGAAGCCGGAGCGCTGGACCGCCTGGGCCACCTCGGTGAGCCGGCCGGTCTCCCAGCCGTCCACCTCGACCAGGCCGTCGAGGAACTCCCCGGTCGAGTAGACCGGGTCCTGCACCTCGGCCTCGGTGCCCCAGCCCTGCGAGGGCCGCTGCTGGAAGAGCCCGAGGGAGTCGCGGTCGCCGTAGGCCAGGTTCCGGATCCGGGACTCCTGCTGCGCGGTGGCCAGGGCGATCACGGTGGCCCGTTCGGGCAGGCCCCGGGACCGGGCGACGGCGGCGATGGTGGCGGCGTTGGCGGCGACCTCGGTGGTCGTGGTGAGTGCGGAGTCGGCGATCGTGCAGCGTCCGGACACGGCCGGGACCCCCTGGCTGTCGGTGTCCCAGGCCAGCCCGACGACGGCGACGAGCACGACCACCAGCGGGGCCCACAGCCCGGCCATCCGGCCGGTGCTGCGGCACTTGCGGGCCGGTCGGGGGCGGGCCCGTGCGCTGGTCATCCCGCTCAGGGTAGGTCGGCGCACGGGAGGGACCCGGGACCCGGCCGGGCTGGCTACGGTGTCCCCGACCACACCCGCCGCCCCGCACCACACCCACGGACAGGACGCGCCACGATGACCGACGGACTGCTGCCCGGCGTCGCCGCCACGCTGGTCGAGACCCCACGGCTGACCCAGCAGGTGCTGCACGCCGAGGGCGTCGACCCACGGGCCGGTGGCGAGGCCGTGCTCCTCGTGCACGGCAACGTCAGCTCGTCGCTGTTCTGGCAGCAGCCGCTGCTGGCGCTGCACGAGGCCGGGCGCCGGGTGCTGGCGGTCGACCTGCGCGGCTACGGCGGCACCGATCCCGAGCCGGTGGATGCCACCCGCGGGGTGCGTGACTGGTCCGAGGACCTGGCCGCGCTGGTGGAGGAGCTGGGACTGGAGCGGGTGCACCTGGTGGGCTGGAGCATGGGCGGTGGCGTCGTCCTGCAGCACCTGGTCGACGCACCCGGACGGGTCGCCTCGGTGGCGCTGGTCGCGCCGGTGTCGCCCTACGGCTTCGGCGGCACGACGGGCCTGGAGGGGCAGCGGGTGCACGAGGACGGCACCGGCTCCGGCGGCGGGGCCGCCAACCCGGACTTCGTCGCCGCCCTGGCCGCCGGGGACCGCACCGCCGACGCACCGACCAGCCCGCGCTCGATCCTGCGCACCTTCTACGTCGCGCCGGGCAGCCTGCCGCTGGACCCGGCGCTCGAGGACGTCTTCGTCACCTCGATGCTCACCACCCGGACGGGCCCGGACCACTACCCGGGCGACGCGACCCCCACCGACGCCTGGCCCGGTGCGGCACCCGGCGGCCGCGGGGTGCTGAACACGATGGCGCCCACGGTGCTCGACGTCTCGGGCATCACCGAGCTCGCGGTCAAGCCGCCGGTGCTGTGGGTGCGGGGGGACGCCGACCAGGTCGTCAGCGACACCTCCGCCTTCGACCTGGCGTTCCTGGGCCAGCTCGGCGCGGTGCCCGGCTGGCCGGGCGCCGAGGCGTTCCCGGCCCAGCCGATGGTGTCCCAGACCCGCGCCGTGCTGGACCGCTACGCCGCCAGCGGCGGCTCCTACCGGGAGGTCGTGCTGCCCGACGTCGGGCACGCACCGCACGTCGAGCGCCCGCAGGAGTTCGTCGCCGCGCTGCTGGAGCACCTGGACGCCCCGGCCGCCGAACCGGCCGGGCTCACCTGAGTCCTCAGTTGGCGTGCAGGGCGGCGTTCAGCGCACCCCAGTCGCCGTCCCGGGGCAGGGCCTCCAGCGCGCCGGACACCGAGTTCCGGCGGAAGAGCAGTCCCGGCTGACCGGACAGCGTCACGGCCTTGACCACCGAGCCGTCGGGGAGCGTGACGCGCGACCCGGCGGTGACGTAGCAGCCGGCCTCGACGACGGAGCGGTCACCCAGGGAGATGCCGACACCGGCGTTGGCGCCGAGCAGACACCCCGCGCCGATCGAGACGACCTGCTTCCCACCGCCGGACAGGGTCCCCATGATCGAGGCGCCGCCGCCGATGTCGGAGTCCGCGCCGACGACGACGCCGGCGGAGATGCGGCCCTCGACCATCGAGGCGCCCAGCGTGCCGGCGTTGAAGTTCACGAAGCCCTCGTGCATGACGGTGGTGCCCTCGGCCAGGTGTGCGCCCAGGCGGACCCGGTCGGCGTCGCCGATGCGCACGCCGGTGGGCAGCACGTAGTCGACCATCCGGGGGAACTTGTCGACGTGGGTGACGGTGACGTGGCCGTGCGCGGCGCGCAGCTTCGCGGCCCGCACCGGGGTCCAGTCGGCGGCCTCGACCGGGCCGGCCGACGTCCAGGCGACGTTGGCGAGCAGGCCGAACTGGCCGTCGAGGTTGAGCCCGTGCGGGCGGACCAGGCGGGCGGACAGAAGGTGCAGGCGCAGGTAGACGTCGTGGGCGTCGACGGGGGCGGCGGACAGGTCGGCGATCGTCGTCCGGACGCCGACCACCTCCACGCCGCGGGCGTCGTCGAAGCGGACCAGCGAGCCGAACTCGCTGCCCAGCGCGGCCTCGACCTCCAGGGTGCCCAGCGGCTCGGTGCCGGTCGTGCCGGCCGAGCCCAGCTCGGGCGCCGGGTACCAGGTGTCCAGGACGACGCCTGCGGTGGTCACGGTGGCGAGTCCGACGGCGGTGGCTCCGGGAGTGGTCACGGCTGCCGAGGCTACCGGCGCACCCTCCGTAGGCTGCGGGCGTGACCGCCCCGCCCCTGGACCTGACCGCCGACGTGCTCGCGGTGACCCGCGCCCTGGTCGACACCCCGTCGGTCTCGGGCAGCGAGGGCCCGCTCGCCGATGCCGTCGAGGCCGCGCTGCGGGCGCTGGGCGGGCTGGAGGTCGAGCGGATCGGCAACAACGTGCTGGCCCGCACCGACCTGGGCCGGGACACCCGGATCGTGCTGGCCGGCCACCTGGACACCGTGCCGATCGCGGACAACGTGCCCAGCCGGCTGGAGACCGTCGACGGCGTCGAGCACCTCCTGGGCTGCGGCACCAGCGACATGAAGGCCGGGGACGCGGTGATGCTGCGGCTGGCCGGGCTCTTCGGTGCCCCCGCCGACCAGGAGCGCCTGGCGCACGACGTCACCTTCGTCTTCTACGACAACGAGGAGGTCGAGGCCGTCAAGAACGGCCTCGGCCGGGTCGCCCGGGAGCGGCGCGGCTGGCTGTACGGCGACCTGGCGATCCTGCTCGAGCCCACCGACGGCGACGTCGAGGGCGGCTGCCAGGGCACCATGCGCGTCGTCCTCACCGTGCCGGGGCGCCGGGCGCACAGCGCGCGCAGCTGGCTGGGCAGCAACGCCATCCACGGCGCCTCCTCGATCCTGGCCACGCTGGCCGGCTACGAGGCCCGCGAGGTCGACATCGACGGGCTGTCCTTCCACGAGGGCCTCAACGCGGTCGGCATCGAGGGCGGAGTCGCCGGCAACGTCGTCCCCGACGAGTGCCGGGTGACGGTGAACTTCCGGTTCGCCCCCGACCGCGACGAGGACGACGCCGAGGCGCACGTCCGCGAGGTCTTCGCCGAGGCGCTGGCCGCCGGGGTCACCCTGGAGGTCACCGACATGAGCGGGGGCGCGCTGCCGGGGCTGTCCGAGCCGGCCGCCGCGGCCTTCGTCGCCGCGGTCGGCCGCCCGGCCCGGGCGAAGCTGGGCTGGACCGACGTCGCCCGCTTCGCCGCCTTCGGCATCCCGGCGCTCAACTACGGCCCCGGGGACCCGCAGCAGGCCCACACCCGCGACGAGCACGTCGTCGTCGACCGGCTGCAGCCGGCCGAGGACGCACTCGTCGCCTACCTCACGGGGAGCAGCACATGAGCGACAACGGCACCCGACGGGCCCGCACCCGCGGCCCCGTCCAGCTGCGCGGCGGCGAGCCCGACCCGCGCCAGGAGGGCACCACCACCGACCAGCGGCTGCTGGACTCCCGCGGCCCGTCGGACTGGGTCCACGCCGACCCGTGGCGCGTGCTGCGGATCCAGGCCGAGTTCGTCGAGGGCTTCGGTCTGCTGGCCGACCTGCCGCGCGCGGTGAGCGTGTTCGGCAGTGCCCGCACCGAGCCCGAGGACCCGTTCTACGCCGCGGGCGTCGAGCTGGGTGCCGCGCTGGCCGACGCGGGGTACGCCGTCATCACCGGCGGTGGCCCGGGCGCGATGGAGGCGGCCAACAAGGGCGCCTGCGAGGCCGGCGGGATGTCGGTGGGGCTGGGCATCGAGCTGCCGTTCGAGCAGGAGCTCAACGAGTGGGTCGACGTCGGCATCGCCTTCCGCTACTTCTTCGTGCGCAAGACCATGTTCGTGAAGTACGCCCAGGCGTTCGTGATCCTGCCCGGCGGCTTCGGCACCCTCGACGAGCTCTTCGAGGCCCTCACCCTGGTGCAGACCACCAAGGTCACGAAGTTCCCGGTGATCCTGTTCGGGACGGCGTACTGGTCGGGCCTGCTGGACTGGATCCGCAGCACCCTGGTCGAGGCCGGCACCGTCTCGCCGAAGGACCTGGACCTGATCACCGTCACCGACGACGTCGCCGAGGCCGTCCGGGTCATCCAGCAGGCCGAGGCCGAGCGGGAGGCCGCGGGGCAGCCCAGCGGCGAGCCCGCGCCGACCGAGGGCTGAGCCCGGCGGTGGTGTCCTTCGTCGTCTTCGTGGTCGGGCTGCTGCTCGTGGGAGGCCTGCTCTTCCTGGGTGCCGCGGTGCTGCTCGGGCGCGGGGAGACCCAGCCCCCGGCCGAGTTGGACCGCTCCCCGGTGGAGCTGCCCGACGACCGCCCGGTGGTCGGGGACGACGTCCGGGCACTGCGGGTGTCGGTGGCCGTGCGCGGCTACCGGATGACCGAGGTCGACTGGCTGCTGGACCAGCTGGCCCAGACCATCGACGAGCGCGACGTGCGGATCGCCGAGCTGGAGGCCGGTCCGGTCCCGGCCGGTGCCCACGCTGCGCCGCCGCCCGAGAACCCGCAGGCTGGGGCGTCGGTCGTGCCCTCGGCCGACACCGCACCCGAGACCGCCCCCGAGACCGAGGAGCAACCCCGTGCCTGAGCTGGTCGAGACCGTGGACGTCGACGCACCGCCGGAGCAGGTGTTCGCGGCCCTGGTGGACTGGACGACGCAGGGCGAGTGGATGCTGCTGACCGACGTCCGCACCGTGGACGGCGCGGCGCAGGGCGTGGGCGGCCGGATCGAGGCCACCACCGGCATCCCGCTGCCCGGTGGCCGCCGGCTGGGCGTCCTGGACGAGATGACGATCACCAGCTGGGACGCCCCGCACGCGGTGGACGTCGTGCACACCGGCCGAGTCGTCCGCGGGACCGGCAGCTTCCAGGTCCGCCCGCGTGGAACCGGGTCGACCTTCGTGTGGGTGGAGACGCTGGACCTGCCGCTGGGCGCGCTCGGCCGGCTGGGCTGGCCGCTGGTGAAGCCCGGGTTCGTCGCCGGGGTGCGGCTGTCGCTGAAGCGGTTCGCCCGCTACGCGGAGACGCGCCCGGCCTGAGCGCGGACGGCCAGCACCGCCCACACGGCGGTGACGGCCAGCACCACGCCGACGACGACGAGCAGCGTCTGCCCGTAGTCGCGGGGCAGGAACGAGCCGTCGCCGGGGTCGCCACCGATGCCCAGCACGAACGGCAGTGCGACCAGGGTCAGCGAGCCGCTGACCGCGGCGCCCACCACGACCGGGCCACGCGCCGGACGGGGGAGCACGCGGGCGGCCACCCAGCCCAGACCGATCCACACCGGGGCGATCACCAGGTCGTGCACCAGGGCCCCGCCGACGAACCAGGTCAGCCAGGAGCCCAGCGGGATGGCCCCGCCGGCGGTGAGCAGGCCGTAGGCCCCGAAGGCGACGGCGGCCAGACCGGGCGCCAGGAACAGCCAGCGCCACCACGGAGCCGTCACGAGCCGACCCCCGCAGCGCCCGGTGCGATCCGGGCCAGCCACTTGGTCTGCATCGCGCCGGGCCGGTTGGGGGCGATCAGGCGCACCGGGTAGCCGTGGTCCAGGGCGAGCTCCTGGCCGTTCAGCCGCAGCGCCAGCAGCGTCTTCGCGCTGGCCGAGTGCGGTCCGGCGACCGTGGAGACCCGGTAGGAGCCCCCGGTCTGCAACGACTCGACGTGCACGACGGTGCCGCGGTCGAGGCCGGCGGCGTCGAGGACGTCCCGGAGCCGGGGGCCGGTCCAGTCCGCGTCCGAGCTCCAGCCCTCGACGCACGCGATCGGCAGCCGCTCGGTGTGCTGCGGGAACGCCTGCAGGTCCGCCAACGTCAGCTCCAGCCGCGTCGGGCCCTCGACGACGAGCCGCCAGGCAGGGTCGACGGCGGTCTCGGTGACCCCGGCACCGGCGCCGGTCTGGTTGACCGGCAGCCCCTGCGGGCCGTAGCCGGGGATGCGCGGGGCGAGCACCGACACCTGGGCGAGCGGGGAGATCGTCTGGCCCCACTGGGTGAGCGCTACGGCGCCGGTGCCCAGCACGGCCGCTGCGACGAACGCCCGCCGGCTGACGGCGCCGTCCTCCTCGCCGTCCTCCTCGCCGTCCTCCTCGCCGTCCGCGGCCGCCGTCCCCCGGCGGGCCAGGCCGCGCGCGATCTGCGGGGCGAAGGCCCCGACGTGGGTGAGCACCGCACCGACCGCGATCCAGCCGGTCCAGTAGTGCGCGGCCCGGAAGGAGAAGCCGAACGGGTACCACTGGCTGATGTTGAGCAGGCCGGTCAGCAGCTGGAAGACCGCGGCGCCGACCAGCACCAGCACCGACACCCGGGCCACCACCTGCGCGGGTGTGCGGGCCGGAGGCCAGCTGAAGAGCTTGGGGTAGACCGTCCACAGCTTGACCAGCAGCAGCGGGACGAGTGCCAGCCCGACCATGACGTGCGTGCCCTGGGTGACGCGGTACAGCCACACCGGCGAGGCCGGCCAGACGAACCAGCTCGGGGGCTGCTGCACCCAGTGGCTGATCAGCCCGGTCAGGAAGCAGACGACGAACCCGCTGCCGAGCCAGACGCCCACCCGGGACGCCCGCCGCTCGGTGTGCAGCGGACTGGGGAAGGAGCCCTCGCGGAACGGCCCGCGGCGCAGCGCGTCGGGCGGGTCGGGCAGGCGGGCGCCGAGGACGCGGTCCAGCGGTCGGGTCACGGACGTCCTCTCGGGGGGAGTGGTGCACAGGGTCATCGGCAGTCCGGACCCGGTGCTGGAGTCCGCCCGGGGTTCGTGCCGAGACCGCCCGCCGGACGGGTCAGTCCTGGGGGAGCGCGGCGGCCACCTCGGCGACGACCCGGCGCATCCGGCTCCCCTCCGGGCACAGCTCGGCGACGGCCAGTGCGTCCGGGAAGTGGTCCACGTCGGTGAGCACGGGCAGGTCCAGCACCCGCAGCCCGGCGGCCTCGAGCGCCGCCCGGGTGTTGACCGCGGTGTCCTCCCGGGACATCGGGACGTCGGGCAGCACCGCGGCGGCGTCGGGGGAGTGCACGCCCAGGGCCCACCACCCGCCGTCCGGCGCGATGCCCAGCGCGGCGGTCCCGGGGCCGGCGTCGACGAGCGCGTCCAGGCACGACGTCAGCAGCTCGGGGCTGATCTGCGGGGTGTCCATGCCGACCAGCAGCGTGGGGACGGCGCCGTCCGGGCCGGCCATGGCACCGGCGAACGCCGCGGCCAGCCGGGTGCCCAGGTCACCCTCGACCTGGGGGACGACGACGCAGCCGCTGAGGTCCAGTCCGCCCGGTGCACCGTCGAGGGCGACGACGCGGCGGTCGACCGGGGTGGCCCGGACGACGTCGAGGGTGTCCCCGACCGCGGCCTCGGCGATGGTGCTGGCCTGCAGCGGGGTGCACGGCGGGGTCAGCCGGGTCTTGCTCCTCCCGGGGACCGGGGCCTTGGTGATGACCAGCAGCTGCCTCACCGGTTCAGCACCCCGCTCATGTCCTTGATCGTCTTGACCGTGCCGAGCAGGGTGCCGGTGACCTTGGACTTCGTGCCCTCGGCGCGGGGGTGGTAGTCGACGTCGACCTCCAGGACGCGCCAGTCGGCGTCCGAGGCCCGCGTGACCATCTCCAGCGGGTAGCCGAAGCGCCGGTCGGTGATGCCCAGGGCGAGCAGGTCGGTGCGGCGGGCCGCGCGCATCGGGCCCAGGTCGTGCAGCCGCAGGCCGGTCCGGCGGCGCATCATGACGCTGAGGGCGGTGTTGGCGACCCGGGCGTGCACCGGCCAGGCGCCGCGCGAGCTGGGTCGGCGCCGGCCGAGCACCAGGTCGGCGTCGCCGGCCAGCACCGGGTCCGCGACGAGGGGCAGCTGGGCGGGGTCCATCGAGGCGTCGGCGTCGCAGAAGCAGACGACGTCGTCGGTGGCGGCCTCCAGCCCGGCGTGCGCGGCCGCGCCGAAGCCGCGCTGGGGGACGTGCACGACGGTCGCGCCGTGGTCGGCGGCGATCTGCGCGGAGCCGTCGGTCGAGCCGTTGTCGGCGACGATGGCCCGGTAGCCCTCGGGGAGGCGGGTGAGGACCCAGGGGAGCGCCCCGGCCTCGTCCAGGCAGGGGAAGACGACGTCAGGCACCCGTGGACGGTAACCGCGCCCGACCGGCCGCGCTCGTCCTCGGCACCTACGCTCCGACTCGATGAGCAGCGCCCCGCCGACCTCCCCGCTCCGACGCTGGCTCCCGGTGGCCGCCGTGCTCGCCGCCGCCGGCTTCGTCTGGCTGATGGCCACGATCGGCCGCCGGCTGGCCGAGGGCGGCACCGTGCTGCACCTGCTCGGCGGCTACGTGCTGCGCGGCGGGTGGGACGTCGTCCTCACGCCCCGGGTGCTGCTGCCGGCCGCGGTGGCACTGGCCGGGGTGCTGTGGGGCCCGGCGCTGGCGACCCGGGCGCGGTTCGGGGCGCTGCTGGCCGGGTCCGCGGTCGCCTCGGGCGGGTGGGCCGTGGCGCTGGCGCTGTCCAGCGGCTGGCACCGGCTGCCCGAGCCGCTGGCAGTGCGCTACGAGTACCCCCACGACGTCCCCCGCGTCGGGTCCATCGGGGAGTTCCTGTCCACGTTCACCGCCTCGGTGCCCGCCGACTCGGCCGATCCGTGGACGACGCACGTCGCCGGTCACCCGCCGGGTGCGCTGCTGTCCTTCGTGCTGCTGGACCGGCTCGGGCTGGACGGCCTGGGCTGGGACGCGGCGTTGTGCATCGTCGGCGGGGCGCTCGCCGTCCCCGCGGTGCTGCTGACCGTGCGTGCGGTCGCCGACGAGGCGCGCGCCCGGGTGGTCGCGCCTTTCCTGGTGCTGGCGCCGATCGCGTTGTGGGTGGCCACCAGCGCCGACGCGCTGTTCGCCGGGGTGGCCGCATGGGGAGTCGCCGGACTGGCGACGGCGGCCACCGCGGGCCCGGGGTGGCGTCGTGACGTCCGGGCGCTGGTCGGTGGACTGCTGCTGGGTCTCGCCCTCTTCCTGAGCTTCGGACTCACCGCCCTGGGCCTGGTCGCGCTCGTCGTGGTGCTGGTGCACCGGCGTGAGCTGGGCTGGGGCGGCGTCGTGCGGGTCCTGGGGGTGGGCGCCGCCGGGGTGGTCCTGGTCGTCGTCGCCTATGCGGTGGGCGGCTACTGGTGGCTGGACGGCTTCCACGCCGCCGGTGACCGGGTCCGTTCCGGCCCCTCCTACGCCAACCGGCCGCTGGGGTTCTTCCTGTTCTCCAACCTGGCCGCCGCCGCCCTCGCCCTGGGCCCGGCCGCGATCGCCGGGCTGGCCGCGCTGCGCCGGCACCGGCTCGCGTTGCTCCCGCTCGCGGCGCTGGTCGGCATCCTGGCCAGCGACGCCACCGGTCTGGTCCGCGGGGAGACCGAGCGCATCTGGCTGCCGTTCTACGTCTGGGTGCTCACCGCGACGGCGTTCCTCCCGGCCCGCCGGCGCCGGCTGTGGCTCGCGCTGGGCGCGGTCCTGGCGATCGGCATCGAGGTGACCGTCCGCACCGAGTGGTGACCGCCGCGGTTGGCAGGGAACCTGCGGACGTCGGCAGCCTCGGCTGCGGTCGGCGGCCCCGCGGCGGGCCATGATGTCGCGGTGAGTCGTCGGGGCTGGGCGCTGTTCGTCACCATGTCGGTCGTCTGGGGCGTGCCGTACCTGTTGATCAAGGTGGCCGTGGGGGAGCTGGACCCGGTCGTCGTCGTGTTCGGCCGGTGCGTGCTCGGCGCGGTGATCCTGCTGCCCTGGGTGGTCGCCCGCGGCCACCTGCGCGGGATCGCCCGCCACTGGAAGCCGCTGCTGGCCTTCACCGTGCTGGAGATGACCGGGCCCTGGCTGCTGCTCTCCATCGCCGAGCAGTCGCTGTCCTCCTCCCTCACCGGGCTGCTGGTCGCCACGGTGCCGTTCGTGGCCGCGCTGGCCGCCCGGCTGCTGGGGGAGGAGGAGCGGCTGTCGCCGGTGCGGATCGGCGGCATGGTGCTCGGGGTGCTCGGCATCGCGGCGCTGCTGGGGCTGGACGTCGCCGGCGCGCAGCTGCTGGCCATCGGCGCCGTCGTCCTCACCGTGATCGGTTACGGCACGGCGCCGTTGATCATCAGCCGGCAGCTGTCCCAGGTGAACGGGGTGGCGGCCAGCGCGGTGGCCCTGTCGATCACCACCGTCGTCTACGCGCCCTTCGCGCTGCCCCGGCTGGACCAGGTCCGCGACGCCTCGGCCGACGCCTTGCTGGCGGTTGCCGGCCTCGGGGTCGTGTGCACCGCGCTGGCCCTCGCGCTGTTCTTCCAGCTGATCCGTAAGGTCGGCCCACAGCGTGCGCTGGTCATCACGTTCGTCAACCCGGCGGTGGCCGTGCTGCTCGGGGTGTGGCTGCTGGGGGAGCCGTTCACCCTCGGCATCGCCGTCGGGCTGCCGCTGGTGCTCGTCGGCTGCGTGCTGGCGACCCGCCGCACCCGCACCGCAGACCCCGAGCCGCTGGCCGCACCCGTCGCCTGAGGCCCATCGCCCGAGGGCGTCCGTCGCGGGCCGGTCAGGCCGCGTCCGCGGTCGACGCTGAGGACCGCTCGGCCCGGCGCTGCCGGCGGAGGACGGCACGGTGGTCCAGGACGACACCGACGGTGTGTCGCAGGTCCAGGCGCTCCCCGTTGGCGCGCCAGGACGAGGGCAGGTCGACCGGCGGCCCCGGGTCCTCTCCCGCCGGTGTCAGCTGGGTCCACACGGCCGTCCCCTCCGTGGTGCGGACGACCAGCTGCCCGTCGTCCCGGTGCAGCAGCAGGTCGAGGTCGTGGACCAGCCCGTGGCACCGGTCGCAGAGCAGGACCAGGTTGTCGACGTCCGTGCGGCCGCCGGCCAGCCAGGACACCAGGTGGTGGGCGTGCAGTCGTTCGGGCCGGGTCTCGGTGCACCCGGGACGCACGCACCCGCCGTCGCGGACCAACAGCGCGCGGCGTTGTGCTGCGCTGGCGTACCTGCGGCTGCGGCCCGCCGCCAGGACCTGGCCGTGGTCGACGAGCACCGTGGTGACGGCGGCGTCGCACGCCAGCCGGCGGGCCTGCGCCGGGCTGAGCGAGGCCACTCCGTCCAGGACCGCCTGTCCGGCCGCGGTGTCGTCGGCGAGCACGGCGGCGTCGACCCGGACGAGCACCTCCCGGCGCGCCGGGTCGGTGGGCTGGCGGTCCGCCGCCACCGCGCCCGCTCGCACGAGGTCCAGCAGTGCCGCCGTGCGGGCGACGGTGACCCGGGCGCGGCGGAGTGCGGCGGCCTCGCGGCGACCCGGGGCGCCACCGTCGACCAGGTCCTGCCCGGCCGACCACTCGGCCCAGCGGAGCGGGACGACCCGGTCGCCGCCGCCCTCCGCTCGGCGGGCGGACCGATCCCGGCGGGTCAGCACCTCGGCCCGGTGCTCGACGGCCGCGATGACCTCGGCGGCGTCCTCCGCGGCCAGGCGCAGCCGGACGGTGACGCTGCCGTCGCCCTCGTCGGTCCAGTCCAGCCGCTGCTCCCACCGCGCCGGGGTGCGGTCGGGATCGGCACCGTCGGGCCACCACGAGGTCCACACCGCCGCGGCTGCGGCCCGGCCTGCCTCGGCGCCCTCGTCGTCGGTGCCGCCGGCCCTGACCGTGGCAGCCCGGGCGAGGGAGCGGGCGTCCTCGGCCTGGGCGCGGGCGGCCTCGGTCGCGGCGGTGTCGGCGCGCCGCCAGCCGGCGACCACGCGGTCGAGCTGGGCGGCCGTGCAGTTCCTCGCCAGCTCCAGCAACGCCGGCTCGCTGTCGGCGTCGGCCACCCGGGCGATGGCCCGGGCCTTCGCGTAGGAGATCCGTCCGGCGCCCAGGTCGGCCGTGACCCGGGGCAGACCGGGCAGTGCGCGGGCCAGCCGGACGTGGTCCCGCGCCGTGCCGGGGGCGATGCCGCACTGCCAGGACAGCCAGTGCGCGCACGAGGTGACGCCGGGGACGGCCCACCCCTCCCTGCGGTCGAACTCCGCGACCAGCAGCAGCCAAGCCGCCGTGGACGCCGAGATGGCCACGGCACCGGCACACAGGCGACCGGCCAGCTCGGGCAGCGCGAGGGCACCGTCCGGCGGGTCGTCGGTGGCGCAGTTCATCGCGTCCACCACGGGCTGCTCCGACATCGGCACGACCGACCACCTCTCCTCGTTCGAACACGTGTTCGAACACCTGGGAAGAGCGTGGCACGAGGGTCCGACAGGACCCGGGGGCGTTTCCGCGGAAACGCCCCCGGGGCGGATCAGGGCTGCTGGGGGGCGGCCCGCAGCGGGGCCGTGGCGAACTCGCGCATGCCGTCCTCGAACGCCACGGCGGCCGAGTACCCCAGCTCCTCCTCGGCGCGGGACGGGCTGGCGACGACGTGCCGGACGTCGCCGATGCGGTACTGCCCCGTGACCTCGGCATCGGGACCGCCGAAGGCCTCGGCCAGGGCCTGCGCCATGTCCCCGACGGTGTGCGGCACGCCGCTGGCGACGTTGTAGACCCGCAGAGTCGACTCGGCCGGAGGGTGCTCCCAGGCGCGGAGGTTGGCCTGGGCGACATCGGTGACGTGCACGAAGTCGCGCATCTGGCCGCCGTCCTCGTACACCTGCGGCGGCTTCCCCGACTCCAGGGAGGACCGGAAGATCGAGGCCACGCCCGCGTAGAAGGTGTCCCGGGGCATGTGCGGGCCGTAGACGTTGTGGTACCTCAGCCCGACCGCGGTGCCACCGGTCGAGCGGGCCCACGCCGAGGACAGGTGCTCCTGGGCCAGCTTCGTGGCGGCGTAGGTGTTGCGCGGGTCCGGCGGAGTCTCCTCACCGACCCGGCCCCAGGCCAGTTGCCGTCCGCAGTGCGGGCACGGCGGGTCGAAGGTCCCGGCGTCCAGGTCGGCCTTGCGCCGCGGCGCCGCCGGGACGACACCGTGGTCGGGGCACTCGTAGCGGCCCTCTCCGTAGACGACCATCGAGCTGGCGAAGACCAGCTGCCCGACGTCGGCCCGTGCCATGCCGGCCAGCAGCACCGCCGTCCCCAGGTCGTTGATGCCGGCGTAGAGCGGCATGTCCTGGACGTCGATGCCCAGGCCGACCATGGCCGCCTGGTGGTTGACCGCGTCCACGCCGGCCAGCACCCGGTCCACGGTCGCGGCGTCCCGGACGTCGCCGACGACCAGTTCCACGCCGTCCAGGCCGGGCGGGCCGTCGGGGTAGGCGGGGTGCACGGCCGGCAGCAGGGCGTCGAGCACCCGCACCTCGTGCCCGGCCTCGAGGTGGGCGGCGACGACGTGCTGGCCGATGAAGCCGGCGCCGCCGGTCACGAGGATGCGCATGACCGGCGACGCTAGCCTCGGTCGGGTGGAGCTGCAGCGTTGCGCCTGGGCGACCAGCACGCCGGACTACGTGGCCTACCACGATGAGGAGTGGGGTGTCCCGGTCCACGGCGACGACGCCCTCTTCGAGCGGGTGTGCCTGGAGGCCTTCCAGTCCGGGCTGTCCTGGATCACCATCCTGCGCAAGCGGCCGGCCTTCCGGGCCGCCTTCGCCGGGTTCTCCATCGACGCCGTCGCGGACTTCGGTGACGACGACGTCGCCCGGTTGATGGCCGACGCGGGCATCGTGCGCAACCGGGCCAAGATCGAGGCGGCTCTCCGCAACGCCCGCGCGGCCCAGCAGCTCCCCGACGGCCTGTCGGCGCTGCTGTGGTCCTTCGCGCCGTCCGGGCCGCGGCCCGCCCCGGCCACGCTCGCCGACGTGCCGGCGACCACGCCCGAGTCCACGGCGCTGGCCACGGGGCTGAAGCGGGCCGGGTTCGCGTTCGTCGGACCGACCACCGCGTACGCCCTGATGCAGGCCACCGGGATGGTCGACGACCACGTCGCGGACTGTTTCCGGGCCGGCGCCGTACCGCTCGGTTGAGGGTTCATGTTGGTCCCCGGGGCGGCATGCGGGAGAATGGCTGTCAGCTCTGGTTCCACAAGGTCGGACAGCCACACCGCAGCCGTACGGGTCCTGCGGGTGGCCGGTGAAGGAGGCACGCATGGCGGCCATGAAGCCGCGCACGGGTGAAGGTCCCCTCGAGGTCACCAAGGAGGGCCGCGGCCTGGTCATGCGCGTTCCCCTGGAGGGCGGTGGTCGGCTCGTCGTCGAGCTGTCGCCCGACGAGGCAGCGGCGCTCTCCGAGGCGCTCCAGGGCGCGATCAGCTGACCAGCACCGCGACGCCGCCCCCGGGCAGCGCAGCGGGAGGACAGACGGCCCCGGCCGCCGGCACCACGCCGGCGACCGGGGCCGCTGCTCGTCCCAGGGTCCGGCTGGCCGCGACCCTGCCGGCGCTGGGATCCGCCGACGTGCTCGCCGTCCCGGTGGGCGCGCGCGGCGCGTTGCCGTCCTGGCTGGCCGAGGCCGCCGACCCCATCGCCGACCCGGACTGGGTCGCCGGTGCGCTGGCCGACACCGGCAACGGCGGTCGGCCCGGTGGCATCACCAACCTGCCCGTGCCCGGGCGGCACCCACGGTCCCTCGTCGCGGTCGGGGTGGGGGACGGCACGCCCGCCGACCTGCGCTCCTACGTGTCGATCGCGGTGCGCCGGGCGCAGACCCTCGCCGAGCACGGCGCCACCCGCCTGGTGCTGCCGCTGCCCGAGGGCGCGGTCGCCGAGGACGTCCGGGTCGTCACCGAGGCCGTGCTGCTGGCCGGCCACCGGTTCCGGCTGACGAGCACCCCGCACCCGCCCCGGCTGGCCGACGTCCTGCTGGTCGCCCCGCCCGCGGCGGCGGCCGAGGTCGACGCCCTGCAGCGCGGCCTGGTGACGGCGGCCGCGGTCTGCTGGGCCCGCGACCTGGTCGCCACCCCCGGCGACACGGCGGACCCGGCCTGGATCGCCGACCGGGCTCAGGAACGCCTGGCCGAGCACCCCCGGGTGACGACGACGGTGCTGGGCCCGCGCCAGCTGCGCTCGGCCGGCTTCGGCGGCCTGCTCGCCGTCGGCGGGGGCTCGGACAGCGCGCCCCGGCTGGTCGTGGCCACGCACCGCCCGGACGACGCGACCGGGAGGCACGTCGTGCTCGTGGGCAAGGGCATCACCTTCGACACCGGGGGCGTCTCGGTGAAGAAGAACGCCGGCATGCGGGAGATGAAGACCGACATGGCCGGTGGCGCCGCGGTCCTCGCGGTCGTGGACGCCGTCGCCCGGCTCGGGCTGCCGGTGCACGTCAGCGCCGTCGTCCCACTGGCGGAGAACCACCTGTCCGGCTCGGCCTACCGACCGGGGGACGTGCTGACCCACGTCGGCGGGCGCACCACCGAGGTCCGCAACACCGACGCCGAGGGCCGGTTGGTCCTCGCCGACGCGCTCGCGCACGCCCGGCTGGCGCTGGCCGCCGACGTGCTGGTCGACGTCGCCACCCTGACCGGGGCCGCCCGGACGGCGCTCGGCGCGCGCACGGGTGCGCTCTGGGCCACCGACGACGTCCTCGCCGACGGGCTGCTCGCCGCCGGCGGACGCACCGGGGAGAGCTGGTGGCGGATGCCGCTGGGGGAGGACCACGTCGGGCACCTGCGGGCCCAGCTGGACAGCCCGGTCGCCGACGCGAACAACGCACCCGGTGACCCGGGCGCGACCACGGCGGCGCTGTTCCTGCAGCCCTTCGCCGGTGACCTGCCCTGGGCGCACCTGGACATCGCCGGCCCGGCGCGCTCGGCCGGTGACGTGGGCGAGTGGGTCAGGGGCGGGACCGGGTTCGCCGTCCGGACGCTGGTGCGGTGGTTGGAAGCCGGGGGTTGCTGACCGTGCGCAGCGGGCACGACCCCGGCAGAGCCGCGCCGCCGGGCGCGACCGTGAGGGAGGAGAGACCCGTGGCTGGCATCGGAGACAAGGCCAAGGACTTCCTGGACAGCGACAAGGGCGAGAAGGCCAGCGACAGCGCGCTGGACAAGGGGTCCGACATGGCCGAGGGCAAGGCCGGCGGGCACGCCGACCAGGTCGCCAAGGGCCGCGACCTCGCCGACGGCAAGATCGGCGACGAGGGCCGCTGACCCCCTCCGTGGCCCGGTCGTCGAGACCGGGCCACGGGGCCCCGCCGTCGGGCAGGATGCGCGGGGTGAGCGAGCCCCAGCAGCACGGAGTCGTCTTCCCCACCGGCACGGACGGACGCCGGAGCACCGCGTCCCTCGGCCGGGCCGTCGTCGCCGACGCGCTGCGGCCGGTGGACCCGACCGGCGCGCGGGCCGCGGAGGCCGAGACGAACTGGCGCGGGGGCTACCTGCCGCACGTCCGACGGACGACGGAAGCAGGGCTGGCTTCCCGCGAGGCGGCGGTGGCGATCGCGACGTCGGGCCTGGACTCGCTGCACCAGCGCATGCGGGTGGTCGTGGACGGGTCGGAGGAGCCGCTCTCGACCCTGGCGTCGGCACCGGCCGCCCGCGCGCTGTCCACCGAGACCGTCCGTGGCGGTGCCGAGCCCGAGCGCGAGCTGACCCTGCCGTGGCGGGGTCGTCGACTGGCCGGAGTCGAGCTGTCCGACCGGCTGGACGCCTGGGTCGCCGGCGGGGTGGTTGAGCCCAGCTGCGCCGACGCCGTCCGCGCCGTCGCCGCGCACCCGGAGTGGCTGGCCCTGCCCGGCCGGACCGTCGCCGTGCTGGGCGCCGGTGCCGAGATGGGCCCGCTCACCGCGCTGCTGCGCTGGGGCGCCACCGTCGCCGCGGTCGACCTGCCCCGCCCGCAGCTGTGGGACCGGGTGCTGGAGACCGCGCACCGCGGCGCCGGCACCCTGCTCGTCCCCACCGGGGACGGCGGCCGGGGCGCGGACCTGATCGGTGAGGTGCCCGCCGTCGCGGACTGGCTGGGCGGTCTGGACGGCGTCCCGGTGCTGGGCGACTACGTCTACGCCGACGGTGCCACCAACGTCCGGGTGTCCACCGCGGTCGACGTGCTCACCCTGCGCCTGCAGGCCCTGCGCCCCGACCTGGCGCTGGGCTTCCTGGCCACCCCGACCGACGTGTTCGTCGTCCCGGGGGAGGCGGTGGCGGCGTCGGTACAGGCCTACGCGGGCCGGTCGCGGTCGGCCGAGCTGGTGGGCCGGCCGCTGCGCACCCTGTCGGCGGGCCGGCTGCTGCAGCGGGCCCACGTGCCCGGCACCGACCCGGGGATCGCGGACAGTCTGGTGCCGCAGCAGGGCCCGAACTACGCGCTGGCCAAGCGCCTGCAGCGCTGGCGGGCCACCGTGGCCCGGGCCGCCGGTGCCACGGTGTCGATGAACGTCGCACCGCCTACCCGGACCCGGTCGGTGCTGAAGAACCGGGCACTGGCCGCGGCCTACGCCGGTGGGCACCGGTTCGGCGTCGAGGTCTTCGAGCCGGCGACCTCCAACGTGCTGATGGCCGCGCTGCTCGTGCACGACCTGCACACCGACGGTGGCCCGCGGCACGAGCAGCCCTGGCAGGACGAGGCGTACGCGGCCGCGCACGGCGGGCTGTGGCGGACGCCGTACGCGCCGCGCAGCGCGCTGGGCCTGGCGGCGGTGCTCGGCCTGGGCGCGGCCCGCGGCTAGGCCGGACCCACCAGTCCGGCGACGATCTCGGCGGACAGCGTCACCAGCGGCAGCCCGCCGCCGGGGTGGGCGGACCCGCCGACCAGGAACAGCCCGGGCAGCGGGGAGACGTTCGCCGGACGCAGGAACGCCGCCCGCGCGCCGTTGGACGACGTCCCGTAGATCGAGCCGCCGACGCTGCCGGTGGCCCGGGACAGATCGGCCGGGGTGCGCACCTCGCGCCAGCGCACCCGGTCCCGGACGTCCAGGCCCCGGTCGGCCAGCACACCCAGCACGTGGTCGGCGTAGGAGTCGGCCAGCCCCGGGGCGTCCCAGTCGACGCCGCGGCCGGGCTCGTGCCGGGGGGCGTTGACCAGCACGAACCAGGACTCGCTGTCGGCGTCGGGGCGGGTGGCCGGGTCGTCGGGGGCGCTGACGTAGACGGCCGGGTCGGCCAGCGGTCGCGGCCGGGTGAACAGGCCGTCGAACTCGGCGTCGTAGTCGGCGGGGAACAGCACCGTGTGGTGTCCCAGGTCCGGCGTCCGGCCGCGCAACGCCAGCAGCAGCACGAACCCCGACGAGGACGGCGTCGCCCGGGCCAGCGTCGCCCGCGCCTGGCGGACCGGGGCGTGCGCGGGGAGCAGCCGGTCGTAGAGCGCCGTCGCGTCGGCGTTGCTGACCACCACGTCGGCGGCCACCCGCGTGCCGTCGGCCAGCTCGACACCGCTCGCGCGGCCGCCCTCGACCAGCACCCGGCGCACCGGCGTCGAGGTGCGGATCTCCGCGCCCCGCTCGAGCGCCCGGTCGGCGACGGCGAGGGCCAGCCGCCGCAGTCCACCGCGGACGTACCAGGAGCCGAACGCCTGCTCGACCCAGGGCACGGTCGCCAGCGCCGCCGGGGCCCGGCGCGGGTCCGAGCCGGAGTAGGTGGCGTAGCGGTCCAGCAGCACCCGCAGCCGCGGGTCCGTGAGGTACTGCGCCCCCAGGGTGCGCAGCGAGGACCACGGGGCGACGGTGCGGACGTCGGCGGTCGAGCGGGCCAGCCGGGCCAGGGTGCGCGCGCCGTCCAGCGGGGAGCGCAGGAACGGCTGCTCGGTGACCCGCCACAGCTCGGCCGCCCGGTCCAGGAACGCCGACCACTCGGGCCCGAGCTCGGCGCGCACGCCCTCCAGGTCCCCGGGCACGGCGAGCCGGGTGCCGTCGGCGAAGCGGTAGGCCACCGCGGGGTCCAGCCGGACCAGGTCCAGCACGTCCTCCAGCGGGTCGCCGGTGGCGGCGAAGAGGTCGCGGAAGACCTGGGGCAGGGTGACCAGGCTCGGCCCGGTGTCGAAGCCGTGCCCGTCGCGGGCGAACCAGCCGAGCTTGCCGCCCACCTCGGGACCCTGCTCCAGCACGGTCACCCGGTGCCCGCCCGCGGCCAGCCGCGCGGCGGCCGCCAGACCGCCCAGTCCCGCACCGACGACCACCACCGTTGCCACGCGCCCACGGTAGGTGGGTGCGGTGGGTGGGCACGGCGGGGTCGCCTACGCTCCGCCGGTGCCCGAGGACCTGTGGACTCCCGTCGAGCTCGGCTCCGGGACGACGGTGCGGGTGCACCACCGGGAGGCCGGCCGGGGCGGCCGGCCGCTGGTGCTCGTGCACGGGCTGGGCATGTCCGGGCGCTCCATGCGCCCGGCGATGGCCCTGCTCGCGCGCAGCCGGCGGGTGCTGGCACCGGACCTGCCCGGCTACGGCCGCACCCGCGGCGCCTCCCGCACGCTGGGCGTCCCCGGCCTGTCCGACGCCCTGGAGCGCTGGCTGGACGCCGTCGGCCTCCCCGAGGTCGACCTGGTCGGGCACTCCCTGGGCGCCCAGGTGGTCGCCGACCTGGCGCGTCGCCGTCCCGAGCGCGTCGCGCGCCTGGTCCTGTGCGGCCCCACCCGGGACCCCAGCGCCCCGACCTGGGTGGGCCAGGCGTGGCGGTTGCTGCTGGACGCTCCCCGGGAGCGGCCGGGCCTGCTGCTGGTGGCGGTCACCGACTACCTGCGCGCCGGGCCCCTCGCCATGGTGTCGGTGCTGCGGCACGCGATCCGCCGGCCCGAGGAGCATTCGATGGGCGAGGTCGACGTCCCCACGCTGGTGCTGCGCGGGAGCCGCGACCCGGTCGCCGGTCAGCAGTGGTGCGAGGACCTGGCGGCGGTCCTGCCGCAGGGTCGTCTGCAGGTCGTGCCGGGCGGTGCGCACGGGCTGAACTTCTCCAGCCCCGACGAGTTCGCCGACGCCGTGGCAGGGTTCTGCCGGTGAGCTCGCTGCTGGGCCTGGCCTACCGCTTCGAGACCGGTCTGCGCGACGTCGCCTCCGGGATCGCCCGACGTCGTGGCTGGTCCCCGGCGGCCCTGCCGTTCCCCGGCTACGGCAGCGGTGGTCGGGTGCGCGCCCTGGGCCGGGTGGTGCTGGCCCCGGCCGGCACGCACCCCGAGTCCCGGCTGCGGATCCCCGGCTGGCAGCGCTTCCTGACCCTGGAGGCGCCGCGCACCGAGGTCGAGGTCAGCGTCGCCGGCACGACCGTGACGGTCGTCAGCGACGACGACGGCATCGTGGACACCGTCCTGGAGGTGGACCGCCCCCTCGCCGGCCGGCCCGAGGTCGACGTCCGGCTGCGGTCGGGGCACCGCTCGGCGTCCGCGCCGGCCTACCTGGCCTCGCTGGACGCCCACCGCGGCGTGGTCTGCGACATCGACGACACCGTGCTGGTCACCGAGATCGCGCACCCGCTGCGGGCCTTCTACCGGACCTTCCTGCAGCGCTCGGTCAACCGGCGGGCGGTGCCCGGGATGGCCGACCTGCTGCGTGAGCTGACCGCGGGACCCGAGCCGGTGCCGGTGCTCTACCTGTCCAACGGGCCGTGGAACCTGATCGGACCGCTGGCCCGCTTCCTGGAGCGCAACGGCTTCCCGCCGGGCCCGCTGCTGCTCACCGACTGGGGCCTGCAGCCCGACCGGTGGTTCCGCGACGGGCAGGCGCACAAGCGCGGGTCGCTGCTGCGGCTGGCCGAGGACATGCCCGGCGTGGACTGGACGCTGGTCGGTGACACCGGCGAGCACGACCCCGCCCTCTACGAGGAGTTCGCCACCGCCCACCCCGACCGGGTCGCCGAGATCCTGCTGCGCGACGTCACGGTCGGCGGTCCGGTGGTCGACCGGCTGGGGGACATCCCGGTGCTGCGGGCCCCCGACGGGGCCGGGCTCAGCCGCGCACGGGCGACCCTGCACGGCTGAGGACCTCGGCCAGCGCCGCGTCGGACTCGGCGAGGGCGCCCCGGTCGTGGGTGCTGGAGGCGGCCACCAGCTCGGCCGCGCCGGTCCGCTCCAGCAACTGCGCCAGCTCCTCCGCCACCTGGGAGGGCGTACCGGTGACCGCACGGGACTGCTCGACGTAGCGCCGCTGGGTCGCCGTCATCTCCCCGATGGAGTCCACCGGCTGCAGCGCCGGGAACACCCCCGTCGTCCGGGCCCGGGCCATCGCCCAGGCCTCGGGCAGGGCCAGCTCCGCGGCGGCCGCGGCGGTGTCGGCGACCAGCACGTCGAGGGAGACGCCGACCCACGGCTCGGGCTGTGCGGCGGAGGGCACGAACGCCTGCCGGTAGCGGTCCAGGGCGTCCGGGTCGCGCAGCACCCGCCCCCCGACGACGACCGGCAGCCCGAGTGCCGCTGCGACGTCCAGACCCTGCCCGGTGGCCAGCACGAACAGCGGCACCGGGGACGCCGGCCGCGGGTGCGCGGTGATCTCCCCGGTGCCCTCCAGGTGGTCCCGCAGCTCGGCGACGTCGGCGGCGAAGTCGGTCTCGTGCTGGCGCAGCGCCCGGCGGACCGGCGCGGTGAACCCGGGGGAGCGGCCCACCCCCAGGTCCACCCGGCCGGGTGCGACGGCGGCGAGGGTGGCGAACTGCTCGGCGACGACGAGAGGCTGGTGGTGCGGCAGCATCACCCCGGCCGACCCCAGCCGGATGCGCGACGTCACCCCGGCGAGGACGGCGAGCAGCACCGCCGGCGCCGACCCGGCCACCCCGGGGACGCCGTGGTGCTCGGCGACCCAGAACCGGTCGTAGCCCAGCGCCTCGGCGCGCTGGGCCCGCTGCACGGTGTGCCCGATGGCGTCCGCGTCGGTGTGCCCCACCCGGGTGCGGGTGCGGTCCAGCAGGGAGAGTCCGACGTCCATGCCCGGTGCAACAACGCCCGTCGCCGCGGGCGTCCCGTGGTAGGACGGACCGGTGAGCCGCATCAACGACGTCGGTGGCATGGCCGGGTTCCCGCCGATCGTGGAGGAGCCCGACGAGCCGCGCTTCCACGCCGACTGGGAGGCCCACGTCTTCGCGCTCAACGGCGCGCTGATCAAGCGAGGGGTGTACGACCTCGACGAGTTCCGCGACGCCCAGGAGCGGCTGCCGGTCGCGGAGTACCTCGGGTCCTCCTACTACGAGCGCTGGTTCGCCGCGATCACCACGCTGCTGGCGGAGAAGGGCATCGCCACGCCCGCGGAGCTGGAGCCGTGACCCCGTTCGCGCCCGGCGACCGGGTCCGTACCCGCAGCGCCGACCCGGCCGGGCACACCCGGCTGCCGCGGTACGCCCGCGGCGCCACTGGCACCGTCGTCCAGGTCGCGGGGTCCCACCCGCTGGCCGACGACCGGGCACGGGGCCTGGTGGTCGACCCGCAGCCGGTCTACCACGTGCGCTTCGCGGCCCGGGACCTGTTCGGGGCGGGCGACCACACGGTCACCGTCGAGTTGTGGCACGACCACCTGGAGGGACCGGCATGAGCGAGGACCACGGCAGTTCGCTGATCTCGGCGCGGGTCCGGCACGTCGAGGCGCTGCTGGAGGCCCGCGGCCTGCTCGCCGACGGCGAGATCGACACCCGCATCGACGAGTTCGCCGCCGGCGGCACCCCGGCCAACGGCGCCCGCGTCGTCGCCCGGGCCTGGGTCGACGCCGGCTTCCGGGAGCGGCTGCTCGCCGACGCCAACGCCGCCCTGCCCGAGGTCGGGCTGTCGATGGCCGGTGGCCTGCAGGAGCAGCGGCTCAAGGTCGTCGCGAACGACGTGGACGAGCACCACGTGCTGGTCTGCACGCTGTGCAGCTGCTACCCGATCGCGCTCCTGGGGCCCTCGCCGAGCTGGTACAAGTCCGAGGCCTACCGATCACGCGTCGTCCGGGACCCCCGGTCGGTGCTCGCCGAGTTCGGGGTCACGCTGCCCGCGGACACCCGCATCTCGGTCTGGGACGCCTCGGCGGAGTCCCGGTACATGGTGCTGCCGCGCCGTCCCGAGGGCACCGCTGCGCTGGAGGAGGCCGCACTGGCCGCACTCGTCACGCGCAAGGGCCTCATCGGGACGGCGCTGCTCTGACTCAGGCCCGGGAGGCCAGCACCCGCTCGTAGACCTCCACGGTCTGCCGGGCGATGGCCGGCCAGCCGAACTCGGCCAGCACCCGCTCGCGCCCGGCCCGGCCCATGGCCGCTGCGCGGTCGGGGTCGGCGAGCAGCTCGGCCATCCGGGCGGCCAGGCCTGCGGCGAACGCGGCCGGGTCGGCCTCGTCGTAGGGCACCAGCAGCCCGGTGCGGCCGTCGTCGACGACCTCGGGGATGCCGCCCACGGCCGAGGCGACGACGGCGGTGCCGCACGCGGCGGCCTCCAGGTTCACGATGCCCAGCGGCTCGTAGACCGAGGGCACCACGAAGACGGTCGCGCCGGTGATCAGCGGGACCAGCTTCTCCTTGGGCAGCATCTCCTCGATCCAGACGACGCCGCTGCGGCGGGCCTGCAGCTCGGCGACGGCGTCGGCGACCTGCTGGCGCTCGGCCGGGGTGTCCGCGGCGCCGGCGCACAGCACCAGGCCGGCCTCGGGCGGCAGCTGCTCGGCGGCGGCCAGCAGGTGCACCAGGCCCTTCTGCCGGGTGATCCGCCCGACGAACAGCGCGTAGGGCCGGTCGGGGTCCACGCCCTGCGCCCGGACGACGTCGGGGTCCTCGATCGGCCGGTAGGCCTGCGCGTCCACGCCGTTGCCGACGACGAGCACCGTGCCGGGGTCCAGCTCGGGGTAGGCGTCCAGCACGTCGGTGCGCATGCCGTTGCTGACCGCCACGACGGCGTCGGCGGCCAGGTAGGCGGTGCGCTCGACCCAGCTGGAGAGCCGGTAGCCCCCGCCCAGCTGCTCGGCCTTCCACGGCCGGCGCGGCTCCAGCGAGTGCGCGGTCACCACGTGCGGGATGCCGTGCACGAGGGAGGCCAGCTGGCCGGCGTGGTTGGCGTACCAGGTGTGCGAGTGCACCAGGTCCACCCCGCCCAGCGCCGCGGCGATCTCGACGTCGACGCCGACCGCCTGCAGTGCGCCGTTGGCCGAGGCCAGCCCCGCGGGGACGGCGTACCCGGTGGCGTCGGTGCGCGGCCCGCCGAAGCAGTGCACCTCGATCTCGGGTCCCGCCTCCAGCCCCCGCATCGCGGCGACCAGGTGCTCGACGTGGACGCCGGCACCCCCGTAGACGTCCGGCGGCCACTCTCGGGTGACGACTCCCACGCGCATGGGCCAGACCCTAGAGGGCCGCCCGGCTCCGGGCGGGGGGCGCCACGAAGCGCAGCAGGCCGGCCTCCTCGGCCAGGCGGGCCACGGCCAGCGGGGTGCGGTCGTCGAGGTAGGCGCCCAGCAGCTGCCCGCCGACCGGCAGCCCGCTGCGCATCCCGGGCCCGAGCGGGACGACGGTCGCGGGCAGCCGGCCCAGGCTGGACAGCCGGGACCAGTCCGAGACCGTGTCGATGGGCAGTCGCCGCCCGTCCACGGCGACGTGCTCGGGCGCGGTGAGCTCGGGGGTGTACGACGTCGCCACCCGCGAGGTCGCCGGGCACAGCACCACGTCGACGTCGGCGAAGACCGCGGCCCAGCGGGCCGTCGCGGCGCGCTGGGCCTCCAGGTCGCGCAGCGCGGACCACACCGACTGCCCGTACCGGGCGGCGACGGCGTCCCCGGCCTCGGCCCGGACGGCCATCGCGGCGAGGTCGTCGGCGCTGAACCCGTGCACCACCTCGGCGGCCTGCAGGCGCTGGAAGAGCTCCAGGTCCGCAGCGCCGCCGACCGGCGCAGCGGTCAGCTCGGTGACCACCGCGCCGGCGTCCGCGAGCCGGTCGGCGAACCCGCGCACGGCGGCCCGGGTCTCGGCGTCCACCGGGCAGTCCGGGTCGTCGGTCCAGACCGCCACCCGGGCGTCGGCCAGCCGGGTGACCCGGGCCGGCGGCAGGTGCAGCTGCCAGCCCGCCGCGTCCAGCCCGTCGGCACCGAAGAGCACCTCGCTGACCAGCGCGGTGTCCGCCGCGGACCGGGCGAACGGGCCGATGGCCGACACCAGCGGCTCCAGCAGGCCGCCGGTGGGCCAGGGCATGTTGCCCAGCTTGGACACGGCGCCGTTGCTGGGGCGGTGGCCGAAGAGCCCGCACCAGGAAGCCGGCACCCGCAGCGACCCGGCCAGGTCGCTGCCCAGGTCGGTGACGGCCAGCCCAGCGGCGACCGCGGCACTCGCGCCCCCGCTGGACCCACCGCTGGAGCGGGTCGGGTCCCACGGGTTCACCGTCGCGCCGAAGAGCCCGTTGGCGCTGTGCATGCTGGCCAGCCACTCGGGCACGTTGGTCTTGCCCAGCACCACGCAGCCCTCGGCGCGCAGCCGGCGCACCGTCGGGGCGTCGACGTCTGCCACCCGGCGGTCCACCGCACGGCCGTGCGAGCTGGGCAGCCCGGCGGCGTCGACGGAGTCCTTGACGGTGACCGGCAGCCCGGCCAGTCGGCCCAGCGGGCGGCCCGCGGCGCGGTCGGCGTCGACCCGGGCGGCGGCGGCCAGCGCGCCCTCGGGGTCGACCACCACGACCGCGTTCAGCGCCGCGCCGGGTCCCGCGATCGCGTCCAGGTGCGCCCGGGTCAGCTCGACCGCGGACACCTCGCCGGTGGCCATCGCGGCCAGCATCGCCGTGCCGGTGGCGGTCGTGTCCATGGCGGCATCGTGCGGGGGGCACGTCACCGGTGTGGTTCGGGCAGGTGAACGCGCTGTGGACGGAGGCAACGTCGCCGTCACCTCCGGTCGGTACACCTGCGGCCATGACGCGACCCCGCACCCGCCGCTGGGACCGGATGACCGGACCCGAGATCGGCGCCGTCGACACCGCCGGCGCCCTGGCCGTCGTCCCGATCGGGGCGGTGGAGCAGCACGGCCCGCACCTGCCGCTGGTCACCGACTCGCTGGTCGCCGAGGCCGTCGCCACCCGCGCGGTGGCAGCGCTGCCCGACGACGTCGAGGCCTACGTCCTGCCCACCCTGACCATCGGCAAGTCCACCGAGCACCTGGGCTGGCCGGGCACGCTGTCCTTCAGCACCGAGACCCTGCTCGCGGTCTGCCGGGACGTCGGCCGGTCGGTGGCGGCCAGCGGGTTCCGCCGGCTCGTCTTCGTCAACGGCCACGGCGGCAACCCCTCGCTGCTGGACACCGTCTCCCGCGACATCCGGGTCGAGACCGGGCTGATGGTCTTCCCGGTCTCGGTCTTCCGGCTCGGGCTGCCCGAGGGCCTCCCCGTGCCCGACGAGGCGTTCAGCATCCACGGCGGGTACGTGGAGACGTCGGCGATGCTGGCGCTGGCCCCCGACGACGTGCACCTGGACCGCGCCGAGGCCGGCGGTCACGCGGTGCTCGACCTCTACGCCGACACGGTGCACCTCTCGCTGGAGGGCGCCGTCCCGACCGCGTGGGTGTCCGCCGACGTCACCGACAACGGGGTCGTGGGCGACCCGGCCGGGGCGACGGCGGAGGCCGGCGCGGCCATCGTGGACTGCTGGAGCACGCGGCTGACCGAGGCCCTCGTGGAGGTCGCCGCGTTCGAGTTCCCAGGCCGGGTGCGCGCCGGGCGTGTCCGGGCATTAGGTTGATCACATGCGTGGCAGCCCGCGGGTCCTCGGCATCGTCCTCGCCGGTGGAGAGGGCAAACGACTCTCCCCGCTGACCCAGGACCGGGCGAAACCGGCCGTCCCCTTCGGGGGCAACTACCGGCTCGTCGACTTCGTGCTGTCCAACCTCGTCAACGCCGAGATCCGGCAGATCGCCGTCCTCACCCAGTACAAGAGCCACTCGCTGGACCGGCACATCACCACCACGTGGCGGATGAGCAGCCTGCTGGGCAACTACGTGACCCCGGTGCCCGCGCAGCAGCGCCTGGGCCCGCGCTGGTTCACCGGCAGCGCCGACGCGATCTTCCAGTCGCTGAACCTGATCTACGACGCCCGGCCCGAGATCGTCGTCGTCTTCGGCGCCGACCACGTGTACCGGATGGACCCGGCGCAGATGATCGCCCAGCACCTGCAGACCGGGGCCGGCGTCACCGTCGCGGGTCTGCGCGTGCCCCGGCACGAGGCCACCGAGTTCGGCGTCATCGACGCCACGGCCGAGGGCAAGGTCAAGAGCTTCCTGGAGAAGCCGGCCGACCCGCCCGGCCTGCCGGACTCGCCGGAGGAGAGCTTCGCCTCCATGGGCAACTACGTCTTCACCACCGACGCCCTGCTCGAGGCCCTGCGCGCCGACGCCGAGGACGAGTCCTCCGTCCACGACATGGGCGGCTCGATCATGCCGATGCTCGCCGACAAGGGCGAGGCCTGGGTCTACGACTTCTCCACCAACGTCGTCCCCGGCGCCACCGAGCGCGACCACGGCTACTGGCGTGACGTGGGGACGATGGACAGCTACTACGACGCGCACATGGACCTGCGCTCGGTCACCCCGGTCTTCAACCTCTACAACGACCGCTGGCCGATCTACACGCTGCCCCCGCAGCTCCCGCCGGCCAAGTTCGTGCTGGGCGGGCGCGCCGAGGACTCCATGGTCAGCGCCGGGGTCATCGTCGGCGGTGGATCGGTGCGCGGGTCGGTGCTCAGCCCCGGCGTGCGCGTGGACCGGGCCAGCAGCGTCGAGGACAGCGTGCTGATGGACGGCGTGCACATCGGCGAGGGCGCCGTCGTGCGGCGGGCGATCCTGGACAAGAACGTCGTCGTGCCCCCGTTCGCCCGGATCGGCGTGGACCTGGACGCCGACCGCGAGCGTTACCACGTCAGCGCCGGCGGGGTCACCGTCCTGGGCAAGGGCGCCCGCGCCATCCTGGAGTGACCGCCCCGCTGGTCGTCACGCTGCTGCTGGCCGACGAGGCCCAGCAGCGCTTCGACGACCTGCGGGCGCGGCACTTCCCGGCCGACCGGAACCACCTCGCCGCGCACGTCACGCTGTTCCACGCCGTGCCCGGGGAGCACGTGGGCCGGGTCCGGGACGACCTGCGGACGGCAGCCGACCGACCGGGCTTCGACGTCGAGGTCACCGGACTGCGGCTGCTGGGCCGGGGGGTCGCCTACGACCTGCGGGCGCCCGAGCTGAGTGCGCTGCGGGCCGACCTCGCCGCCTCGTGGGCGCCGTGGCTGACCCGGCAGGACTCGTCGTGGAGACACGCGCACGTCACGGTGCAGAACAAGGTCGAGCCCGCGGTGGCGCGGGCGCTGCACGAGGACCTGGCCGCCGGGTTCGCACCCGAGCGGGTGCCGGCGACAGGGCTCGGCCTCTGGCGCTACCTCGGCGGGCCGTGGGAGCCGGTGGCGGAGTTCCCCTTCGGGGACTAGCTGCGCTTGGTCGCCACGAGCAGGCCGGCCCCGACCGGGACGACCGCGCAGACCAGGGCCTCGTCGTCCTTGACCGCCCGCACCATCTCCCGCCAGGCCACCGTCTGCGGGTCGCGCTGCTTGCGGTCGGCGACACCGGAGTCGGTGATGCCGTGCAGCACCAGCGAGCCACCCGGTCGGACCAGGCCCAGGAGGGCGGCCAGCTGGGCGGAGTACTCCGCCGGCGGGCCGGCGCAGGTGACCAGGTCGTAGGCCTCCGGGGAGAGCCGGGGGAGCACCTCGCCCACCGTGCCGAAGATGAGCCGGGTGCGGCCGCTGGGCACCCCGGCGTCGGCGAACGTGCGCCGGGCGGCGCGCAGCTCGGTGGGGTCGGCGTCCAGTGCCGTCAGCACGCCGTCGGCCTTCATGCCCTGCAGCAGCCACAGCCCGGCGACACCGCCACCGCCGCCGATGGTCACCACCGACCGGGCGCCCACCCCGGCGGCGAGCACGGCCAGGGTGGCGCCCACGGCCGGCTCGACGGGGGCCACGGTGCCCAGTGCACCGACGGCCGCGGCGGCCCGGTGCCGGGCGGCGGCCAACGCCGGGGACTCCGCGGCGAAGGTGGCCGCGTAGGCCGCGGCGTCGGTCGGTGAGCCCCCCACGGGTGGCGGTCCGGCGGCGCTGGTCACCCGGCGAGGGTAGTGGCCCGGGCGGGGCCCGCGCCCCACGGTGGGTCCGGGACGTGTCGCGGGGCCTCCCTGTGGGGTGCCTGTGACCAGCCGTGACGGGGGAACACGGGGGCGCACCCCGACCGTTGTGACGGGTGTGCGGTTGAAGCGTGCCTCCTCCGGGTCGGGTCCCACCCCTGCGTCCAGCGTCGGGGAGGTCGGCTCGGGTGCGGTCTGCGATCCTGGAGCCGTGACCGAGCCCGCCACCGCCACCGACGTCTGGGTGGCCCCCACCTGGGAGCAGGTCGTCCGCGACCACTCCGCGCGGGTGTACCGGCTGGCCTACCGCCTCTCGGGCAACCCGCAGGACGCCGAGGACCTCACCCAGGAGACCTTCGTCCGGGTGTTCCGCTCGCTGGCGGACTTCTCCCCGGGCACCTTCGAGGGCTGGCTGCACCGGATCACCACGAACCTCTTCCTGGACATGGTCCGCCGCCGCCAGCGCATCCGCTTCGACGCGCTGCCCGAGGACACCGAGCGGCTGCCCGGCACAGCGCCCTCGCCCGAGCAGGTCTACGCCGACACCCACCTGGACCCGCAGGTGCAGGCCGCCCTGGACGCGCTGTCCCCGGAGTTCCGGGTCGCGGTCGTGCTGTGCGACATCGAGGGCCTCACCTACGAGGAGATCTCGGCCACGCTGGGCATCAAGCTGGGCACCGTGCGCAGCCGGATCCACCGCGGCCGGGTGCAGCTGCGCGAGGCGCTGGCCCACCTCGCGCCGCAGCGCCGGCCGGTCGCGGAGGGCGTGGCGTGAACGTCCCGGAGACCCACCTCGCGCAGGAGGCCATCGCCGCACTGGTCGACGGTGAGCTCTCCGGTGGTGCCGCCGGCCGCGCCGCCCGTCACCTGACCGGCTGTCTGCAGTGCCGGCTGGCCGTCCAGGCCCAGCGGGAGGCCAAGGACGCCCTGCACGGCAGCCACGACAGCCAGGACGTCGCCGTGCCCGGCGACCTGCTCTCCCGGCTGCGCGCGATCCCGTTCACCGCCGACGTGTCCGCCACCGGTCCCTTCGGCGGGGGCACGCTGCTCGCCTCGGCGCTGACCGCGCCGGAGACGCCCGAGCGCCCCGGCCAGGCCCGCTGGCTGCGTCGCGGGGTGGCCGCCGGCCTCACCGGGCTGGGCCTGGGCGTCGTCGCCCTCGCCGTCAGCCTGCCCGGCCCGGACAGCACCCCCGTCGCCCGCACCGGCCCGGACAGCGGCTCGGTCACCAGCACCACCGGTGACCGCACCGAGCTGGTGCCGCCCGTCGTCCGGACGGTCACCGTGGGCACCACCACCGAGCTCACCGGCGGGACCCCCTGACCGACACCCCCGACCGGCCCGGCGACGACGGCGGCTTCGGCCGTCCCGCGGGAGCCGACGGCTCCTTCGACCGTCCTGCCGCGGCCCCGGCCCCGGCCCCGCCGGCACCGCCCGCCTCGCCGGACCAGCAGGCCGCCTTCGGCCGCCCCGCGACCGTGAGCGGCTCCTTCGCCGCCGACCGGCCCGCGGGTCCGCGCCCGGCCCCCGCGCCGCCCCTGCCTCCCGAGGCCGTGCTGCGCGCCTTCGCCCCCTGGGACGGGCAGAGCGGGCTGGGGGAGCCCCCGTCCGGGCGGCCCGGTGCGCGCCGCACCGCCTCCGGACCGTGGTGGAAGTCCGATGCCGCCGCCGACCCGTGGCGCGACCCCCGCTCGGCCACCCACCTGGGCCCCCCGGCGCAGTACGCGGCCGACGACGAGCAGGAGGGCCCGGTCCGCCGCGACGCGCGCGGCCGCCGACGGCTGCGGCTGGGCGACGTCCCGGCCCGCCTGGGTGCCCTGGCCCTGATGGCGCTGGTCTTCGTCGCCGCCCTCGGCGGCACGCTGGGCTGGTTCCTGGGCCGCACCGCCGACGAGGAGCCGCTGCTGGCCCCGGGCACGCAGCTGTCCGAGGTCTCCCCGGGGATCAGCCGGGAGCCCGGCTCGGTCGCCGAGATCGCCGCCGCGGTGACCCCCGCGGTGGTGTCGATCGAGGTCCGGGTGGGCGAGTCGGGGGCCACCGGTTCCGGCGTCGTCGTCGACGCCGAGCAGGGTTACATCGTCACCAACAACCACGTCGTGTCCGGTGCCGACGGGGTGGACGGCGCCGAGATCCGCGCCGTCTTCAGCGACGGCAGCGGCTCGGCCGCCGAGATCGTCGGCCGGGACCCGGCCAGCGACATCGCCGTCATCAAGGTGGAGAAGCCGGGCCTGGTCGCGGCCTCGCTGGGCTCGGCGGGGGAGGTCGTCGTCGGCGACCCGGTGGTGGCCATCGGCTCCCCGCTGGGTCTGTCCGGCACGGTCACCACCGGCATCGTCAGCGCCCTGGACCGGCCCGTGCGGCTGTCCGGGGAGGGCACCGACACCAACGCCGTCATCAGCGCGGTGCAGACCGACGCCCCCATCAACCCGGGCAACTCCGGCGGTGCGCTCGTCGACGGCACCGGGGCGGTGATCGGCATCAACACCGCCATCGCCTCCCTCGGTGGCAACGGCACCACCGGGGGCTCCATCGGGCTGGGCTTCGCCATCCCCATCGACACCGTGCGGGGCATCGCCGAGCAGCTGATCGCCACCGGCTCGGCCGTGCACGCCTCGCTGGGCGTGCAGGCCCGCTCGGTGTCCGACGGCACCCGGGACGGCGCGCTGGTGGTCAACGTCGAGCCCGGCAGCCCGGCGGCGGAGGCCGGCATCGCCGAGCAGGACGTCCTCATCGCCGTGGACGGCGAGCCGGTGGGCAGCTCGGAGGAGCTGGTGGTCGCCATCGACCGCCGGGCCCCGGGCGACACGGTGACCGTCGAGCTCGTCCGCGCCGGCGCCGGTTCCTCGACCACGGTGCAGGCGACGCTCACCACGGCCTGACCGGGCGCTGGGCGCCGACCCAGGACGGCTGCCTAGGGTGGCCGGGGAACTCGACGGAGGGTGGGGCAGGTGTTCGACTCGATCGGCTGGGGCGAGATCATCGTCCTCGGGCTCGCGGCCCTGTTCATCTTCGGCCCGGAGCGGTTGCCCTCGTTGGCCAAGGACGCCGCCAACGGACTCAAGCGGGTGCGCGAGGCGGTCACCGGGGTCCGGGGTCAGCTGCACGACAGCCTGGGCGAGGACTTCGACCAGCTCCGCGACCTGGACCTGCGGCAGTACAACCCCAAGACGTTCCTCCGCCAGCAGCTGATGGGTGAGGACGAGAGCCCGGTGAAGCGGGCCTCGGGCACCGGGTCGGCGACGGCTGCGGTGGCCGGCTCGGCCGCCGTGGCCGGTGCCGCTGCCGCTCGGCCCACCGGTCCGCGGGACCGGACGCAGCCCGCGCCCTACGACACCGACGCCACCTGACCCCGACCGCAGACACGACCGAGGCCCGGCCCCCAGTGGGGGCCGGGCCTCGGTCGTGTCGGGTCAGCGACGGACGGGGGTGAGCCCCAGCGACATCCCGGACAGGCCGCGCGAGCGCACCGCGAGCCCCTCGGCGATCTTCTCCAGCGCCTGCGCGGCCGGGGCGTCGGGCTGGGCCAGCACGATGGGCGCACCGGCGTCACCGGCCTCGCGCAGCCGGGTGTCCAGCGGGATCTGGCCCAGCAGCGGGACGCGCGCACCCAGGGTCTTGGTCAGCGCGTCGGACACCGCCTGGCCACCGCCGGAGCCGAAGAGCTCCATCCGGGAGCCGTCGGGCAGCTCCAGCCACGACATGTTCTCCACGACCCCGACCACCTGCTGGTGGGTCTGCGTCGCGATGGCACCGGCGCGCTCGGCGACCTCGGCGGCGGCCTGCTGCGGCGTCGTCACCACCAGGATCTCGGCGTTGGGGACCAGCTGGGCCACCGAGATGGCGACGTCGCCGGTGCCCGGGGGGAGGTCCATGAGCAGGACGTCCAGGTCGCCCCACCACACGTCGGCGAGGAACTGCTGCAGCGCGCGGTGCAGCATCGGGCCACGCCACACGACCGGGGTGTTGCCCGGGGTGAACATGCCGATGGAGATGACCTTCACGCCGTAGGACTGCGGCGGCATGATCATCGCGTCGACCTGGGTGGGCTTGTCGTCGACGCCCAGCATGCGGGGGATCGAGTGGCCGTAGATGTCGGCGTCCACGACGCCGACCGACAGCCCGCGGCGGGCCAGCGAGGCGGCCAGGTTCACCGTGACGCTGGACTTGCCGACCCCGCCCTTGCCGGAGGCCACCGCGTAGACGCGGGTCAGCGAGCCGGGCTGGGCGAAGGGGATGACGGCGTCGGGGGCGTCGGTGCCGCGGACGGTCTTGCGCAGCTCGGTGCGCTGCTCGTCGTTCATCACGTCCAGGGCGACCTGGACGCGGGTCACGCCGGCGACGCCGGAGACGGCCTCGGTGACCCGGCTGGTGATCGTCTCGCGCATCGGGCAGCCCGACACGGTGAGGTAGACGTCGACCTCGACCAGGCCGTCGTCGCCGATGCGAACGTCCTTGATCATGCCGAGCTCGGGCAGCGGCCGGTTGATCTCGGGGTCCTGGACCGTGGCCAGGGCGGCGTTCACGGCGTCGAGCGCCGGGGAGCCGGTGAGCGTGTCGGACATGCGGTGGTGGGTCTCCTCGCATCGGGGGGCCCGCGGGCTGCACGGTCGGCCTCCCCGGGAGGGACGGCGACCCGCGCGGCGGACCGCTCTCCACTGTACGACCGCGCGCTCCCTAGGCTGCGGGCTCGTGGCCACCGACGCGACCCGCGGCTCCACCCTGCGGGACGCCGTCGGTCTCGGGGTCGCCGTCGGGCTGTACGGGGTGGCCTTCGGGGCGGCCGCGGTCACCGCCGGGCTGGACCCGTGGCAGGCCTGCGCGCTGAGCCTGCTGATGTTCACCGGTGCCTCGCAGTTCGCCCTGGTCGGCGTCATCGGCGCCGGCGGCGGGGCGCTGGCCGCCGTCGGCAGCGCGCTGCTGCTGGGCACCCGCAACACCGTCTACGGCGTGCGGCTGCTGCCGCTGCTGCGGCCACGGGGTGCCGTGCGCCGGGCCGCGACAGCGCACTGGGTGATCGACGAGACGACGGCGCTCGCCGTCGCCGCCCCGGACCGGCAGCTGGCGAAGCTGGCGTTCACCGCCGGCGGCGCGACGATCTACCTGGGCTGGAACGTGATGACCCTGGTCGGTGCGCTGGGCGCCGACGGCCTGGGCGGCACCGCGCAGGCCGCGCTGGACGCCGTCGTCCCGGCGGCGTTCCTGGCGTTGCTGTGGCCGCGGTTGCAGCGGGCCTGGGCCGAGCCGGCCGCGCAGCGCCGGGTCGCGCTCGGTGGCGCCGTCGTCGCGCTGGTGCTGACGCCCCTCGTCCCGGCCGGGGTCCAGGTGGTGGCCGCCGTCGTGGCCGTCGTGCTGGCCGGGCACTGGCGGCGGTCCCGGTGAGCGAGCTGTGGGTCGTGGTGCTGGCCGCCTCGCTGGGCTGCTACCTGCTCAAGCTGGCCGGGTTGAGCGTGCCGGCGAGCTGGGTGGAGCACCCCACGGTCCGCCGGGTGGTCGAGTTCGTGCCTGCCGCGCTGCTGGCTGCGCTCGTGGCGGTGCAGGCCGTCGCCGCGGGGGACCGGCTGGTCCTGGACGGCCGGCTGGTGGGGCTGGCCGTGGCGGCGCTGGCGTTGGCGCTGCGGGCGCCGTTCGTCGTGGTCCTGCTGCTGGCCGGCGCGGCGGGTGCCGGGG
>NZ_CEEDOS010000002.1:71047-128262 GCF_979256525.1 Klenkia sp. AC732
CGTGGCGGCGCTGGCGTTGGCGCTGCGGGCGCCGTTCGTCGTGGTCCTGCTGCTGGCCGGCGCGGCGGGTGCCGGGGTGCACCTGCTCAGCTGAGGCCGCTCACCCCACGCGGCCGAGCACGGCGAGGTCGGCCTCGTCGAACGAGGCCACCGGACCGGTCTCGATCAGCTCGGCGAAACCGCCGTCGGAGGCCATCACGGTCAGCGTGTAGAGCCTGTCGGTGGCCGAGGTGTTGACGATGTGGTGCACGGAGCCCGTCGGCAGCACCAGCACGTCCCCGGCGGTCAGGTCCACGACGTGGTCGTCGCTGTGCGCCCGCGCCGTCCCCTGCAGGACGACGAAGGTCTCCGCGGAGTCCTCGTGGGAGTTGTCCGGCTGCGCGCCGCCGGGCTCCCAGATCTCGAACACCGTGGTGGTGGTCGAGCCGTCGGCCGGGCCGGCCAGGACGGCGAGCTTGACGGTGCGGTTGTCGCCGATGAAGTGCGGGGTGACGTCGGCGACGCGGCGCACGACGGGGGCGGGGACGGTCGTGGTCACGGGAGCTGCTCCAGCAGGTCGGGGGCGGTGACGGTGAAGCCGAAGCACTGGCGGACGTTGTAGAGCGTCGCGTCGGTGCAAAAGGACGGCGAGGTGGTGGCGCAGAGGTCCTCGACCAGGACGACGTCGTAGCCGGCGTTCGCGGCGTCCACGAGCGTGGCGTAGACGCACTGGTCGGTGTTGACGCCGGCCAGCAGCAGGGTGTCCACCCGCAGGTTGCGCAGCACCGAGTCCAGCGGGGTGTCCGGGAAGCCGCTCATCCGGTACTTGGACACCCGGACGTCGCCCGGGTGGGGGTCCAGCCCGTCGACGGGCGCGGCGGACCAGGAGCCCTCCTGGAGCACCGGGGAGCCGTTGGGCAGCGCGGTGCCGATGCCGGTCGAGGCGCCGTCGGGGTCGTAGACGTGCCGGACGCCGGGGGGCAGGTTGGCCCGGTCGGGCCGGTTGCCCCAGTTCAGCCAGACGACCGGGACGCCGGCCGCCCGGAGCGCGTCGACGGCCGGGGCCAGGCTCGCCACCAGGGCGCCCACCGCGGAGACGTCGACGCCGATCGAGGCCAGCCAGCCGTCGGGGTGCCCGAAGTCGTTCTGCACGTCGACGACGAGCAGCGCGGTGCGGGACAGGTCCAGCGTCAGCTGCTGGGGGAGTGCCGGGACGGTCACCGGGCGCGGCTCCAGCACCGGCCGGCGGAGGTCGACGGCGGTCGCGGACAGCCCCCACTCGTTGCGCACGGACCCATCCCACCCAGCGCCGGTTTCGCCCCGGTGACGGTCCCGTGACGGCCGCCGACACGTGCTCTGATGTGCGCCGTGCAGCCCACAGACACCGTGACCGCCGAGGTCACCGAGGCCGTCGCCCGCTACGAGCAGGCCCTGCGCAGCAACGACCTCGACGTCCTGGACGAGCTCTTCCTGGACAGCCCGGCCACCGTGCGGGCCGACGCCACGGGCGTGCTGGTCGGGCACGCCGCCATCAGCGCGTTCCGCCGCGGCCGCGGGGGAGCCCCCGCCCGGGAGGTCGTCGCACTGCACGTCGTCCCGGTGTCCGGCGACGCGGCCACCGCGGTCGCGCAGACCCTGCGCCCCGACGGCACCCGGGGCCTGCAGACCCAGACCTGGGTGCGGACGCCGGCCGGCTGGCGGGTCGCGGCCGCGCACGTCTCCTCCGACGTCCGGTCCACCGTGGCCGGGGCGACCTGGCGGGTGCACGGGACGCCGCTGGTGCGGGGGAGCGGGTCCGGTCCGCTGGCCGGGGTGCGGGTGGCGGTCAAGGACCTCTTCGCGGTCGCCGGGCACGCCACCGGCGGCGGCAACCCGGTGTACCTGGCCGAGCAGGCGCCGCAGCCGGCGCACGCGCCGGTGGTCGCCGCGCTGCTGGCCGCCGGCGCCGACGTGACCGGCATCGCGCAGACCGACGAGTTCGCCTACTCCCTGGCCGGGCGCAACGTGCACTCCGGGAGCCCGGTCAACCCGGCCGCACCCGGCCGGCTCACCGGCGGGTCCTCCAGCGGGCCGGCCGCCGCGGTCGCCGCGGGGCAGGCCGACCTCGGCCTCGGCACCGACACCGCGGGCTCGATCCAGGTGCCGGCCGGCCACACCGGGCTGTTCTCGCTGCGGCCCACGCACGGCGCCGTGGACGACGGCGGGCTGCTGCCGCTGGCGCCGTCCTTCGACACCGTCGGCTTCCTGACCGGCGACGCGCAGCTGCTGGACCGGGTCGCCGCGCTCCTGCTGCCCGACGCGCCCGTCCCGACCCGGGTGCTGCTGGCCACCGACCTGCTGGGGCTGGCCGAGGCCGGGACCGCCGACGTGCTCCGGGCCGCCGCCGCGCGGTGGGACCCCGAGGAGGTCGAGCTGACCACGCCTGCCGAGCGGGAGGAGTGGTTCGCGGGCTTTCGCACCCAGCAGGCCGCCGAGGCCTGGGCGGTGCACGGCGACTGGGTCACCGAGCACCCCGGCGCCCTCGCCGACGACGTCGCGGGCCGGTTCGCCGCCGCCGCGCAGGTCACGCCCGACCAGCACGCCGCGGCCCGGGAGGTCGTCGCCGCGATGCGCGCGGCGCTGCGCGACCGGGTGCCGCCCGGGACCGTCGTGCTGATGCCCGCGGCCAGCGGGCCGGCGCCGTTCGTGGGCGCCGGGGGAGCGTCGGTCGAGTCCTCCCGGGCGGCGACACTGCGGCTCACCTCGCTGGCCAGCGGTGCCGGGCTGCCCGCCGTCGTCGTGCCGGCCGGGCGGGTCGACGGCGCCCCGGTCGGGCTGTGCCTTCTCGGCGGCGCCGGTGCCGACCGGGGCCTCACCGCCCTGGCCGCGTCGTGACCCTGCAGCCCGGCGAGGGCCTGCCCGCCGGCGTCACCTACCTGCCGACGACGCCGGAGACCGCGCTGTGGGGCTGGCTGCCCGGCGCCGACGACCGGCCGGTGCTCACCGTGGACAGCGGTGACGTCGTCGTGGTCGACACGGTCAGCCACGAGGGCGTGCTGGAGGACCAGGGCCGCGACCCGCTGGCGTGGTTCGGCGGGCTCGGCGTGGCCGAGGGCGACGTGCTGCGGGACGCCGTCGCCCTCGCCGCGTCGTCCCTGCGCCCGGCCGGTCACGAGGGCGGGCCGCACGTGGTCACCGGTCCGATCGCGGTCCGCGGCACCCGGCCCGGCGACGTCGTCCGGGTGGACGTGCTGGACCTGCAGCTGCGGGCCGGGTACGGCGTGGTGTCCAACCGGCACGGCAAGGGTGCGCTGCCCGGGGAGATGCCGGTGCTGCCCGGCCTGGTGTCCACCTTCGCCACCGTCGACGGCGGCGAGGGCCGGATCCCGGTGCCCGGCCGCGACGGTCGCGGCTTCCGGTTCCCGCTGCGGCCCTTCCTGGGGCTGACCGGCGTCGCCACCGCGCAGCGGCTGCACTCCACCCCGCCGGGCCGGCACGGCGGCAACCTCGACGTCAGCCTGCTCGGCGCGGGCAGCTCGCTGCACCTGACCGCGCAGGTGCCCGGCGGGAACGTCTACGTGGGCGACCCGCACTACGCCCAGGGCGACGGCGAGGTCGCGCTCACCGCCTTCGAGGCGCCGCTGCGGGCCACCCTGCGGCTGCGCGTCACCCCGGCCGAGCAGGTGCCCGAGGGCCTGCGGGCGGTGCTGCCGTTCGGGGAGACCCCCGACCTGTGGGTGCCGATCGGGCTCGACGAGGACCTCGGCGTCGCGATGCGGGACTGCGTGCGCCGGGCGCTGGGGTTCGTCGAGGCCGGCTTCGACGTCGACCGCGCCACGACGATGGCCTGGATGTCGGCGGCGGTGGACTTCTCGGTCTCCCAGGTCGTCGACGTCGTCAGCGGCGTGCACGCCAGCATCCGCAAGGCCGACCTGCGCGAGCTCCTCGACGAGCGGGTGGCGGCGTACCTGCGACGCTGAGCCGGTGGGTCTGCCCGAGCAGTGGGGTGTCAGCGCGGCCGAGGTGGCCGGGACGTACGGCTGCGACGAGCTGCGCCCGGACGCGCCGCTGCGGTGGCTGCGGGGTGTCCACGTCACCGCGCCGCCCGCGACGGCGTTCCGCTGGCTGTGCCAGCTGCGCGCCGCCCCGTACAGCTACGACCTGGTCGACAACCTGGGCCGGCGCTCCCCGCGGACGCTGAGCCCGGGCCTGGACGAGCTGGCGGTCGGCCAGCGGGTGGCCACGGTGTTCCGGCTGCACGGGTTCGTGCCCGGCCGGGAGCTCACCCTGGTCCTGCCGCCCGGTCCGGTGGCCCGGGCCAGCGGCGACATGGTCGTCAGCTACCTCGCCCTGCCCGGTGACCGGGAGGGCACCAGCCGGCTGCTCGCCGTCCTCCGGGTGAAGGCACTGCCGCGGCCGGTGGCCACCGCGCTGTGCTGGGGCGACCTGGTGATGATGCGGCGGCAGCTGCAGAACCTCGCTGGACTGGCGGCCGGCTGAGCTCAGTCGCCGGCCTTGTCCCGGGCGTCCCGGGCGTCCCGGGCCTGCTCACGCTTGCGCTTGCGCTCCTTCTTGCGGCGCTCCGCGGTCTCCTCGCTGAGGTCCTCGGGCACCAGCCGGGCCAGCTCGCCGCGGATGAAGTCCCGGGTCGCGAGCTCGCCGACCGAGACGCGCAGCGAGGCCAGTTCGCGGGCCAGGTACTCGGTGTCCGCGCGGGTCGAGGCGGCCCGGCTGCGGTCCTCCTCGGCCTGCACCCGGTCCCGGTCGGCCTGCCGGTTCTGGGCCAGCAGGATCAGCGGCGCGGCGTAGGCGGCCTGGGTGGAGAAGGCCAGGTTCAGCAGGATGAACGGGTAGGGGTCCCAGCGCAGCTGGACCGCCGTGACGTTCAGCGTGATCCAGACGATCACGATGATCGTCTGGACCGCCAGGAACCGGCCGGTGCCCAGGAAGCGGGCGATGCCCTCGGCGAACGCACCGACGGCGTCGGGGTCCAGCCGCAGGAAGCCGAACGCGCTCCGGCTGGTGCGCGGGACGTCGAGCCGGCCGGCCTCGGGCCGGCGGTCCTCAGCCACGTCGGGACCGCTCGCGCCAGTCGTCGGGCAGCAGGTGGTCCAGCACGTCGTCCACGCTCACCGCGCCGACCAGCCGGCCCTGCGGGTCGACGACCGGGGCCGCGACCAGGTTGTAGGTCGCGAAGTACCGGGTGACCTCGGCCAGCGGGGTCTCCGGGCGCAGCGGCTCCAGGTCGTCCAGCACGCCGGAGACCAGCGTCGAGGGGGGCTCGCGCAGCAGCCGCTGGATGTGCGCCAGGCCCAGGTACCGGCCGGTCGGGGTCGCCGACGGCGGGCGGCACACGTACACCTGGCTGGCCAGCGACGGCGTCAGGTCCGGCGCCCGCACCCGGGCCAGCGCCTCGGCGATCGTGGCGTCCGGGGCCAGGATCACCGGCTCGCTGGTCATCATGCCGCCGGCGGTGTCCTCGGAGTACTTCAGCAGCTGGCGGACCGGCTCGGCCTCGTCGGGCTCCATCAGCTCCAGCAGCCGGTTGCGGTCCACGTTGGGCAGCTCGGCCAGCAGGTCCGCGGCGTCGTCGGGGTCCATCGCCTCCAGCACGTCGGCGGCCCGCGGCTCGCTCAGCGTGCCCAGGATCGCGATCTGCTCGGCCTCGGGCAGCTCACCGAGCACGTCGGCCAGCCGGTCGTCGTCCAGGGACTCCGCGACCTCGTGCCGGCGCTTGGGCGGCAGGTCCTGCAGGGCGTGCGCCAGGTCGGCGGCGTTGAGGTCGCGGTAGGTGGCGATGAGCGTCTCGGCGGACTGCCCGGTCTGCGGCAGGGCGAGTCCGGCGACCTCGTCCCAGGCCAGCTGGTGCAGCTGGCCGCGGCGGCCCAGCCGGCCCGGCTCCTGGACGGCGAGGCGGGAGAGCACCCAGTCCCCGGTGCGGGTCTGCTCGATCGCGGCGTCCACGACGGCGGCGGCGTGGCCGTTCTCCAGCACGGTGACGCTGCGGTCGGCCAGCTCGCCGAGCACCAGGGTCTCCCCGGCGCGCTGCTCGAAGCGCTTGAGGTTGACCGTGCCGCTGGCCAGCATCACCGAGGACGCGTCGACGGCGGTCACCCGGCCCATCGGGCAGAAGATCCGGCGGCGGGCCACGACCTCGACGATCAGCCCGAGGACCCGGGGGGCGGCGGTGCCCACCCGCAGGGCCACCAGGACGTCGCGGACCTTGCCGACCCGGTCGCCGTTGGGGTCGAACACGGTCAGTCCGGCCAGGCGGGACACGTAGGCCCTCGTCACGGTGGTCACGGCGCCTCCACGGGGTCTCACGGCGGGGTGGCCACCACCGACGGGGGTGCCGTGGGAGGACGTTACCGTCGCGGCCGTGCGCTCCCCCCAACTCGAGCTCGCCTACGAGGTCGTCGACGTCTTCGCCGCGGCCGCCTTCGCCGGCAACCCGCTCGCCGTCGTCCTGGACGCCGCCGGTCTGAACACCGCCCGGTGCCAGGCGCTGGCGCTGGAGTTCCGCCTGTCGGAGACCACCTTCGTGACGGCGGTCGGCGACGGCGGCTACACGGTGCGGATCTTCACCCCGGACACCGAGCTGCCCTTCGCCGGGCACCCCAGCGTGGGCACGGCGCACACCCTGGTCCGGCTCGGCCTGCTCCCCGCGGGCACCGTGCAGCAGCACTGCGGCGTCGGCGTCGTCCCGGTCGAGGTGTCCGACACCGGCGCCCGGCTCACCGGCGGCCCGGTGCAGCTGCGCCCCGGCCCGGACCCGGCCGCGCTGGCCGCCGCCCTCGGGCTGGCCGCCGACGACGTCACCGGCCGGCCGGCCCACCTGGTCGGCTGCGGGATCGAGTTCGCCCAGCTGGAGGTGCACCCGGCGGCCCTGGACCGGGCCGTCCCGGACCGCCGGGCGCTGGCCGCGCTGCTGCCCGACGTGCAGGGCGGGGTCTCGCTGCTGGCCCGCGGGCCCGGCACCGAGCACACCGTGCGGGTCTTCGCCGGCGGCCTGGGCTGGGAGGAGGACCCGGCCACCGGGTCCGCCGCGCTGGGCACCGGTGTGTGGCTGGCCGCCGAGGGCCTGGTGGCCGACGGGACGACCGGCTACCGGCTGCACCAGGGGGCCGCGGTCCGCCGCCCCTCCCTGCTGGAGGGCACCGTCACCGTCGAGGCCGGCCGGGCCGTCTCGGCCACCGTCGCCGGCGACGTGCACCCGGTGGCCCGCGGCACGATCGCCGTCCCCGCGTGACGACGCCGGCGCCCGCGCCGGCGTGGGCGCTGCACCGCCCCGGCGGGCGCGACGTGGCCCTGATGGCGGTCGCGGTCGTCGGCATCTCGCTGTCCGGGCCGATGACGGCGCTGGTGGCCGCGCCCGCGCTGGCCATCGCGTTCTGGCGCAACGCGGCGGGGGCGGCGGCGCTGCTGCCGGTGCTGCTGACCACCCAGCGGCGGTCGCTGGCCGGCGTCCGGCTGCGGGACCTGCGCAGCTCGGTGGTCGCCGGGCTGTTCCTGGCCGCGCACTTCGCCGCCTGGCTGCCCAGTCTGTCCATGACGTCGGTGGCCGCCTCCATCGCGCTGGTCACCACCACCCCCGTCTGGACGGCGCTCGCGGCGCGGCTCACCGGGGTGCGGCTGCCGGCCCAGGTCTGGTGGGGGCTGGCGCTGGCGGTGGCCGGTGTCGTGCTGATCGCCGGGGTCGACGTCACCGTGTCGCTGCGGGCGCTGGCCGGTGACGGGCTGGCGCTGCTGGGCGCGATCGCCGCCGCCGGGTACGTGCTGGCCGGCGCCCGGGCCCGGGTGCGGCTGTCGACGTCGGCGTACTCGGTCGTCTGCTACTCCACCTGCGCGGTGGTGGTGGCCCTCGCCGCGCTGGTGGCCGGCATCCCGCTCGCCGGGTTCAGCGCCCGGGACTGGTGGCTGATCGCCGGCATCACCGTCGTCGCCCAGCTGCTGGGGCACACCGTGTTCAACCTGGTGCTGTCCTCGGTCGGGCCGACCGTCGTGGGGCTGGCGATCCTGCTCGAGGTGCCGGGTGCGCTGATCGTGGCGCTGGTCCTCCTGCAGCAGCTCCCGCCGCTGCTGGCGCTGCCCGGGATGGTGCTGGTCGTCGTCGGGGTGGCCCTGGTCGTGCGGGCCTCCCGGCCGCGGACGGTGACCGAGCCGGTCACCTGAGGCCGCTGGTCGGGGCCTTGGTTACTGTCCGGTAACCATCGTCGATCGTGGAGGCACCGTGGCCGAGCTCCGATCCCGCCGTTCCAACCTCGCCGTCCCGGGCAGCAACCCCCGGTTCCTGGAGAAGGCCAAGGGCCTGCCCGCGGACCAGGTGTTCCTGGACCTGGAGGACGCCTGCGCGCCGCTGGCCAAGCCCGGCGCCCGCAAGAACATCGTGGCTGCCCTCAACGAGGGCGGCTGGGGCGACAAGATCCGCACCGTCCGGGTCAACGACTGGACCACCGAGTGGACGTTCCAGGACGTCATCGAGGTCGTGGGCGGCGCCGGGGCCGAGCTGGACGCGATCATGCTGCCCAAGGTCCAGGACGCCGGTCAGGTGCAGGCGCTGGACATGCTGCTCACCCAGATCGAGAAGGCCAACGGCCTCGAGGTCGGGAGGATCGGCATCGAGGCGCAGATCGAGACGGCGCAGGGGCTGATCAACGTCAACCAGATCGCCTTCGCCAGCCCCCGGATCGAGACGATCATCTACGGCCCGGCCGACTTCATGGCCTCGATCAACATGAAGTCCCTCGTGGTGGGCGCGCTGCACCCGGACTACCCGGGTGACCCCTTCCACTACATCCTCATGCAGATCCTGATGGCCGCCCGCGCCCGCGGCGTGCAGGCCATCGACGGGCCCTTCCTGCAGGTCCGCGACGTGCCGGCCTTCGAGGAGGTCGCCAGGCGCTCGGCGATGCTCGGCTTCGACGGCAAGTGGGTGCTGCACCCGGGCCAGATCGACGCCGCGAACGAGATCTACGCGCCCTCCCAGGAGGACTACGACCACGCCGAGCTGATCCTGGACGCCTACGAGTGGGCCACCAGCGAGGCCGGCGGCAAGAAGGGCTCGGCGATGCTGGGCGAGGAGATGATCGACGAGGCCAGCCGCAAGATGGCCCTGGTCATCGCCGGCAAGGGCCGTGCCGCCGCCATGTCACGGACGTCGTCCTTCACCCCGCCGGAGGAGTGAGCGCTCGTCGTCCCCCGCGGTGCGCGGGGGACGACGACGTCAGTACGTGCTGGTGATCGACGCCAGCGCGACGACCCAGATGACGATCAGCACCACGTAGAACGCCACCGCGATGCCGCCGATGATGATCCCGGCCAGCGCCATGCCCGCGCCCTCCTCGCCGGTCCGGGCGATCTGCTTGCGGGCCACCAGGCCCAGCACCAGGCCCACCGGGGCGAAGACGAAGGCGAAGACCAGCGCCAGGATCGCCGTGGTGTTCGTGGGCCGCCGGACGACGAAGACCGGCTGACCCGGGAAGTGGCCCGGGGGAGGGCCGTACCCGGGCGGCGGCGGGTACCCGGGCGGGCCGTAGGGCGACGGCGGGCCGTACCCGGGCGGCGGGCCGTACCCGGGCGGCGGGCCGTAGGCGGCCGGGGGGCCGTGGCCGGGCGGGTCTCCCCGGTAGAAGCCGTCGTCGGGCTGGCTCACGTGGTCCTCCTCGCGGGGTGCCTCAGGCGCCGATCACCGCGGCGGGCAACGCTGCCACCCGGGTGGCGATCGACTGTGCGGCCGCCAGCGTGGCAGCCGGGTCGTCCCCGATCACCACGGACACGACGGAACCGCGCGCCTGGGCCACGATCACCTGGTCGGTGCCGGTGGTCAGCTGGTACTGCACGACCACCGAGTCGGTGGCCAGCCCCTCCGCGGACGGCGGGGTGACGAACGTGCGGTCGGGGCCCTCGCAGCCGGCGAACGCCGCCCGCAGCTCGACCAGGGCCTGCGCCGCGGCCTCCGGTGCGTCGTAGGCGAGGGCCTCGCTGGTCAGCAGCGACGTGCCCGCGGGGTCGACGCCGACGACCGGGAACTTGGCCGTGCGCCGGCCCTCGGAGGGGAAGTCGGCGTCGCACAGGCCCTGGAAGCTGGGGTTGTCCGACAGGTCGCCGTCGGGCACCGGGTTGGCCTGCACGCTCCAGCCCTCGGGCAGGTCGACCACCCGCAGCGCGGTGGCCAGCGCCGCCTCCTGCGCCGAGGTCACCGCGGCCGGGTCCAGCGCCGCGGCGGCCGACGCCTCGGCCTCGGCCGGGGCGGGCTCGGTCGACGTCCCTGCTGCGCTGCTGGTGGCTGCGGAGGTGGCGGCGGGGGTGGCGTCGCCGTCGGTGCCCCCGCACCCGGCCGCGAGCAGCGCGGTGGCCAGGACGAGGGGGGCGAGCAGGCGGGTGCGGCGGGTCGTCACCCGGGCGACGGTAGTCGGCCCGGGGTGTGGTCGAGGCCACGCCGTGGGTGTCGGTGCGCTGGCCCATACTCGCCGGTAACACGGACACCGTCGTCCCGAAGGAGTGCAGAGCGATGACCCGCCTGGCGCAGACCGCCGACCTGACCGAGATCCAGACCGAGATCCTGTCCACGGTCCGGAGGTTCGTGGACCGGGAGATCATCCCGCGCGCCCAGGAGCTCGAGCACTCCGACACGTACCCGCAGGAGATCGTCGACGGGATGAAGGAGATGGGGCTCTTCGGCCTCATGATCCCCGAGGAGTACGGCGGGCTGGGTGAGTCCCTGCTGACCTACGTGCTGGTCGTGGAGGAGATCGCCCGCGGCTGGATGAGCGTCTCCGGGGTCATCAACACCCACTTCATCGTCGCCCACATGCTCATCCAGCACGGCACGCCCGAGCAGAGGCAGCGCTACCTGCCGCGGATGGCCACCGGCGAGGTCCGGGGCGCGTTCTCCATGTCCGAGCCCGGTCTGGGGTCCGACGTCGCGGCGATCCGGACCCGCGCGAAGCAGGACGCGAACGGTGACTACGTCATCGACGGGGAGAAGATGTGGCTGACCAACGGCGGGTCCTCGACCCTGGTCGCCGCGCTGGTCCGCACCGAGGAGGGTGCGGAGAAGCCGCACCAGAACCTGACCACGTTCCTGGTGGAGAAGCCCACCGGGTTCGGTGAGGTCGTGCCCGGGCTGACCATCCCGGGGAAGATCGACAAGATGGGCTACAAGGGCGTCGACACCACCAGCATGGTGTTCGACGGCTACCAGGCCAAGGCCGGCGACATCCTGGGCGGCGTCCCCGGCAGGGGCTTCGCCCACATGATGGACGGCGTCGAGGTCGGCCGGGTCAACGTCGCCGCCCGCGCCTGCGGCATCTCCATCCGGGCCTTCGAGCTGGCCGTGGAGTACGCCCAGCAGCGGGAGACCTTCGGCAAGAAGATCGCCCAGCACCAGGCCATCGCCTTCCAGCTGGCCGAGATGGCCACCAAGGTCGAGGCCAGCCACCTGATGATGGTCAACGCCGCCAAGCTCAAGGACGCCGGGGCGCGCAACGACGTCGAGGCCGGCATGGCCAAGCTGCTGGCCAGCGAGTACTGCGCCGAGGTCACCACCCAGTCCTTCCGGATCCACGGCGGCTACGGCTACTCCAAGGAGTACGAGATCGAGCGCCTGATGCGCGAGGCGCCGTTCCTGCTCATCGGCGAGGGCACCAGCGAGATCCAGAAGACGATCATCAGCCGGGGTCTGCTGAAGACCTACGCCAGCAGGCGCTGAGCCCCCGGCGCCCCGGTCACGCGACGATCGTGACCGGGGTGCCCAGCGGGACGCCGACCTCGTCGACGAGCTGGGTGACCACCTCGTTGGTGACCCGGATGCACCCGTCGCTCACGTCGGTGCCCACGGTGTCCGGGGCGTTGGTGCCGTGGATGCCGATGACCCCGGCGCCGCCGGAGTAGCTGGTGAACACGTCGGAGAACCCGGACAACCCGTAGGCGTAGGGCCCGTACCCGCCGTCGGGGTCCGGCGGCTGCAGCAGTTCCTTGACGTAGTACGTGCCGCCCGGGGTCGGGGCGTCGGTGGTGCCGACGCCGATCGGGCTGTCCAGCACGGTCTCCCCGCCGCGGTAGACCAGCATCCGGTGGTCCGACAGCCGCACCTCGATGCTCACCTCGTGCGAGCTGAGGGCGACCTCGTCAGCCCGGACCCAGCCGGTGGAGCCGTTCGGGCGGACCGGCAGCTGGACCTGCAACCAGTCCTCCTGCTGCGCGGTCACCACGAAGGTCAGCTGACCCGAGAGCTCGTCGGCCGCGTCCAGCGTCCGGTCCGGGCCGGCCGAGTCGTCGGGCTCGGTGAAGACCTCGACGCGGTCGGTGGTCGCGGAGGCGACGGTGGTCGGGAAGACCGGCCCGGCCAGCTCCGGGGTCGGGGGCGCGGCCGCGGTGGGGGTCGCGTCGGCCGTCGTCGTGGCGGGCGCGGCAGCCGGGGATGCGGCGTCGTCCCCGGGCAGGACGAGGGCCAGCACGAGTCCGACCGCGACGAGGACGGCGACCACGGCGGCCGCCAGACGGCGCCGCGGGCTGCTCAGCAGGGCCTGGGCTCGGTTCACGGCACGACCATAGGTCGGTACCCGGAGCGTCCTCGATCAGGAAAAGGACACCGGCGTGGTGAACGCACGACGTTCCGGCTCCGTAAGTGCCGATAACGACCCCAGAGAACGCCGTGTACGCCATCGCCCCTGTGCAGAGACGAGTCGAGCTCCATGCGCCGTACCGCCCCCGCCCTGAGCACCGCCGCAGTCGTCTGCGGTCTGCTCCTGATCGCGCCGCTCCCGGCCTCCGCCGCGCCGCTCCCCACGCAGGACGGCGCCGCCCTCCGGGCTGCCGTCGACACCGCCAACTCCACGTCGGGGACCGACACGATCGACCTGGTCGCCGGCACCACCTACACGCTGACCGGCGGGGGAGCCAGCGAGGATGCCAATGGCACGGGAGACCTCGATGTCACCGGGCCGCTGGTCGTCAACGGCAACGGCGCGACCATCAGTGCCGCGGGCCTCGACGACCGCATCTTCGACGTGCTCGCCGGCGGCTCGCTCGTCCTCAACGACGTCGTCCTGGTGGGTGGCAGCGCTCCCGACACCGAGAACGGCGGCGCTGTGCGCGTCGCCACGGGCACCAGCCTGACCGTCTCGGGTGGCGCCATGACCACCAACGCAGCGGTCAACGAGTCGGCGGCGCCCCCCGTGACGGCACCCCTGACGGCGAACAGCGGCGGTGCCATCGCCACGGCGGGGACGACGACGGTCACCGGGACCGCGTTCACCGGCAACACGGCCTCCCGGGCCGGAGGCGCGATCGAGGTGACCGCCAGCGGGTCGGCCGTGGTCTCCGGCGGGGCCTTCACCTCCAACAACGGTGGTGCCACGCCCGGCAACGGCGGCGGCCTGCACATCACCGGTGCAGGGTCCGCGTCCGTGACCGGCAGTCAGTTCCGGACCAACACCGCGGCCGAGGGTGGGGCGCTGTGGAACTCGGCAGGCGGCACGCTGACCGTCACGAACGCCACCATCGTGGACAACACGGCGAACGGTGCGGCTGCCGACCAGGGTGGCGGGGGCGTCTTCACCGAGGGTGGTGCCGTCACGATCACCGGCGGGGTCATCGAGAGCAACCAGGCCACCGGCACCCTCGGCTCCGGGGGTGGCATCCAGAACATCAACGCCACGGTGACCGTGACGGGCACCGAGATCACCGAGAACACCGCGGTCCGTGCCGGTGGCGGTGTGGAGGCCGGCCCCCTGCTCTCGGGGGTGGGTGCGCTCCCGACGTCGACGACGCTGGACACCGTGGTCTTGAGCCGCAACACGGTCAGCGGCCCGCCCGGGAACGGTGGCGGTCTGCACATCACCGGTGCCGGCGCCGTGCTCGTCGACGAGTCCGTCGTCACCAACAACACCGCCGTCGAGGGCGGTGGGCTCTGGAACTCGGCGGCCGGCGTCCTCACCGTCACCGGCACACGGATCTCGAACAACACCGCGACCGGTGCTGCGGCCGACCAGGGCGGCGGTGGCGTGTTCACCGAGGGCGGTGACGTCGTCATCGACGGGTCGACCATCGCCGGCAACCGCGCCACGGGTGCAGCCGGCTCCGGCGGCGGCATCCTCAACGTCGGCGGGGACGTCGCCGTCGCCGCCACCGTGGTCAACGGGAACAGCGCGGTGCGCGCCGGCGGTGGGATCGAGGCCGGGCCGCTGCTCGTCAACGGCGCTGCCGACCCCGCTGCCCCCGGGACGGTCACCGCACTGGTCGGGGTGCAGCTCACCGGCAACACCGCCACCGGCGTCGGCGCCCCCGGCAACGGCGGCGGGTTCCACCAGACCGGCCTCGGTGACACCTCCGTCGACTCCTCGCTGGTCGCGGACAACACCGCCGTCGAGGGCGGTGGGCTGTGGAACTCGGTGGCCGGCTCGCTGGTCGTCACGAACTCGGCCCTCACCACGAACACCTCCACCGGGGTCGACGGTGGCGGCGCGCTCTACCAGGACGGCACTGCCACGACCGGCGGTGACCTGTCCGCCGTCAACGTGACGATCACCGACAACACCGCTGCCGGGGCCGGCGGAGGGTTCCTCAACGCCGGCAACGTCCCGGCCGGCCTGCTGCACGCCACGGTGACCGGCAACTCCACCGGCGTCGCCGGCCCCGTCGAGATCGTCAACACGGTCCTGACCGCCAACGACGGGACCAGCGCCGGCACCGGCGTGACCTCCCTCGGCGGCAACGTGCTCGGCACCGCCGTGCCGTTCGCGGCGGACCGGCGAGCCGGCGCGAACGACACCACCGGCGTCACCGACCCCCGTCTGGGTGCGCTCGGCGACAACGGCGGCGCGACCCCGACCCGGCTGCCGGCCACCGGCAGCCCGGTCGTCGACGCCGGCGTGCCGGTCGACACCACCGGGGCGACGGCGGACTTCGTGGCCCTGGTCGGCGTCGACCAGCGTGGGGTCACCCGGCCGCTGGACGGCAACGGCGACGGTCGCGCGGTCGTCGACGCCGGGGCCGTGGAGGCCCCTGCGGTCGCCGTGACCCCGGCTCCCGGCGGCGGCGTCACCCCGCCGGCCCGTCCGGTCCCGGCGCAGCCGAACTACACCGGCTGACCCCGGCACGCTCGACGCAGCGCCCCTCGACCACGGTCGGGGGGCGCTGCGGCGTTCCCGGGCCCCGCCGCCGGAAATGCAGGCGCGCAGTGTCGGAGGGTCCCTCTACCGTGCGGTCGGGTCCCGGTGGTCGGGGCGGGCACGGGGGAGGTGGGCACGTGGGGCAGCACGCGGCGTTGGGCTGGCGTCGGCTGGCCGGTCCCGGCAGCACCGTCGCGCTGGTGCTCGCGGTGCTCGCCGCGCTCACCGAGACCGTCGGCACGGTGGTCACCGGGCGCATCGCCGAGGGGCCGACCCTCGGGCTGGTCGTGGTCCTGGCCGCCCTGCTCGTGGTGGCCGCCGCCGGCGAGGTCGTCGGCCGCACCCTGTTCGCCACCGCGGTCGGCCGGGCCGAGGGGGTGCTGCGGGCCGACCTGCTCGACGCCGTCCTGCACCAGCCGCTGACCACGCTGGAGGGCCAGGGCGTGGGGGAGCTGCTGGACCGGGTGGACGACGACACCCGGCAGCTGGCCACCCTGCTGCGGATCAGCGGCTGGGCGATGGGCCGGGCGGTGCTGCGCTCGGTGCTCGCCTGGGTGGCCGCCGGGTTGGTCTGGTGGCCGGCCTGGATCGCCTTCCCGCTGGTCGCCGTGCTGGTGCTCGCCGCCGTGCGCCGGCTGACCCCCGAGCTCGCCCGGTCCAAGACGGTGGAGGAGGAGGCCTGGTCCGACGGCGCGGCCCAGCTCGAGGAGGCCGTCGCCGGCCGGGACGACGTCCGCACGTCGCTGGGGCAACCGCACGTGCTGGCCCAGTTCTCCCAGCGGTCGGCGGAGATCCTCCGCCGCAACGGGCGCACCTCGAAGGTGGCCTCGCGGGTGGCGCTGCGCAGCGGGCTGGTGCTGCACGGGCTGCTCGCCGCCCTGGCGCTGCTGGCGATCGCCCTGGTCGACGGCGGCACGCTCGACGTCGCCACGCTGGTCACCCTGTGGCTGCTGGTCACCACGTTCGTCGGCCGGCTGGACGAGGTGAACCACCACCTGCCCGAGATGCACGAGGGTCTGGGCGCCCTGACCCGCATCCGCACGCTGATGGGCACCGCACCCGAGCCCACCGGCGGCGCCGCGCTGTCGGCCACCGACAGCACCATCGAGGTGCGCGGGCTGGACTTCGCCTACCGCAACGAGGGCCACACGGAGCCCTTCCACCTGCGCGTGGACGACTGGGTCGTGCCCGCCGGCACGACCTGCGCGCTGGTCGGCCGCAGCGGGGCCGGCAAGTCCACGCTGGCCAAGCTGCTGTCCCGCGCGGTGGAGCCGCCGGCGGGCACCGTGTCGATCGGCGGCCGGGACGTCGTCGACACCGACCTGCAGAAGCTGCGCGCCGGCGTCGGCGTGGTCACCCAGCGCACCGAGCTGCTGGCGGCGACGCTGGCCGAGAACCTCACCCTGTTCGCCGACGTGCCGCGGGCCCGGGTCGAGGCCGCCGTCGCCGAGCTGGGGCTGACCTCCTGGGTCGAGTCGCTGCCCGACGGGCTGGACACCCAGCTGGGCCCGCGCGGCACCAGCCTGTCCGCCGGGCAGGAGCAGCTGGTCGCCTTCGCCCGGCTGCTGGTGCGCGACGTGCGGGTGGTGGTGCTCGACGAGGCCACCGCCCGGATGGACCCGGCCACCGAGGAGCTGGTCACCCGCGCGGCCCGGCGGCTGCTGCGCGACCGCACCGGCGTCGTCGTCGCGCACCGGCTGGGCACCACCCGCTGGTGCGACTCGGTCGCGGTCCTGGACGCCGGGCGGGTCGTGCAGCACGGTCCCCGGACGGAGCTGGCGACCACGCTGGGCCCCTTCCGCGACCTGCTGGTCGCCGCCGGCTCGGCCGGCACCCTGGACGCGGCTGCGCCGGAGCCCGAGGTGGGCCCGGTCGCCGACGCGGGCCTGGCGGCTGCCCGCACGGACCGGCGCGATCCCCGGCCGGAGCCCCGGGCGCCACGGGTGCGGCTGGCGCGCACCGTCGTCCGGGCGGTCTTCGCGCACCCCGCCTGGGGCCTGACTGCCTGCCTGACGTTCTGGCTGGCCTCGCTCACCGGCACCTACGGGGTGCTCACCGGTGCCCTGTGGGGCGACCTGGTGGCCGGCCTGGAGCGGGGCGAGGGCCCGCGGGGGACGGCGGTCGCGCTGGCGGTGTCGCTGGTGGTGTCCTCGTTCTTCGTCGGCTGGGCGTTCCGCTGGTTCCCGCTGTGGTGGACCGGGGTGACCCTGCGCCTGCGGCTGGCGGTGCTGCGCGGACAGACCGAGCAGCGCCGGCTGGCCCGCACCCCGCCGGGGGAGGTGACGGCCCGGGCGTTGGACTCCGACCGGCTGCTCAACCTCACCGACCGGTGGATCGACGTCGTGCTGGGCCTCAGCGCCACCGCGCTCACCGTCGTGGTCACCGGACAGCCGGTCGCCGGCCTGGTCGCCGGCGGCATCATCGTCGGCTCGGTCCTGGTCGCCGCGCTGGGTGCGCCCGCGGCCGGGCGCGCGGGGCGGCTGGCGGGCGACCAGCGCGCGGTCTTCGGCCGGCAGCTGGCCTCCTCGCTGGAGGCGGTGCGCACGGTCAAGCTGGCCGCCGCCACCGGGCACGTGCGCCGGCACCTGCACGAGGTGGACGCCCGCCGGGTTGCCGCCACCGTGCGGGAGACCCGGATCCGGACGCTGCTGGAGGGCGCGCCGGTGCTGCTGGTGCAGCTGGCGATCGTGGCCTCCTGGGCGCTGCACCTGACCGGCACCTGGGACCTGGCGACCGCGCTCACCGTGAGCACCGCGGTCAGCGGTTTCGGCTGGTACGGCATCACGGCGGGTCTGGCCGTGGTCGAGCGCCCGATCGCCGGGGTGTGGCTGCGCGAGGCGACCCGGCTGGCCGGCCGGGAGGACCTGGTCGCCGTCCCGCCGGGGGTCGACCTGGTCGCCGGCAGCGCCCCGGCCCCGCCGGACGGCGACCGCGTGCCGCTGCGCCGGCTGCGGCTGACCGGGGTCACCGCGGTGCACGACGACGGCACCGTCGGGGCCTCCGGGGTGGACCTGGACGTGCCCGCCGGGTCGCTCACGCTGCTGGTCGGCCGGGTCGGGTCGGGCAAGTCCAGCCTGCTGGCCGCGCTCGCCGGGCTGGTGGACCACGAGGGCTCGATCCGCTGGAACGACACCGACGTCGACGACCCGCAGCTGTTCCTGCGGCCGGGCCAGGTGGCCCACGTCGCCCAGGTGCCGCGGGTGCTGTCGGGGACGATCACCGACAACATCGCGCTGGGCCACGCCCGCGAGGTCGACGGGGCGCTCGCCGCCGCCCGCCTGGAGACCGACGTGTCCGCCGCCGGCGGGGTCGGCACGCTGGTCGGCCACCGCGGGGTGCGGCTGTCCGGTGGGCAGGTGCAGCGGCTGGCGCTGGCCCGGGCGCTGGCCACCGACGCCGAGCTGGTGCTCGCCGACGACGTGTCCTCCGCGCTGGACGCGCGCACCGAGCTGGAGCTGTGGGCGGCGCTGCGGGAGCGCGGCGCCACCGTCGTGGGGGCCACGGCCAAGCGCGCGGCGCTGGCGCTCGCCGACCACGTCGTGGTGCTGGAGGGCGGCCGGGTCGTGGCGACCGGCCGCTGGTCGGACCTGGCGGAGGAGTGGGGGCACCTGGCCGGCTGACCGCCGGGTGCGGGAATCGGTCGCCGCAGGGCCGCCTTGTCCCCCGTATGAGAGCTGTCGGAGTGACCGAGTTCGGTGGACCCGAGGCCCTGCGCCTCCTCGACGTCCCGGAGGTGCACGCGGGCCCCGGTGAGGTGCGGATCGCCGTCCGGGCGGCGGCGGTCAACCCCACGGACACCTACGGGCGCAACGGCACCTACGCCCAGCGCGAGGGCGCCCCGCAGGAGATGCCGTGGATCCCGGGCATGGACGTCGCCGGGGTGGTCGACGAGATCGGCCCGGACGCCGACACCGACCTCGCCGTCGGTGACCACGTGATGGCGATCGTGGTGCCCTCGGGCGCGCACGGCGGCTACCGCGAGCAGATCGCGCTGCCGGCCGCCTCGGTGGTCCGGGTGCCGGCCGGTGTGGACGACGTCGCGGCGGCGACGGTGCCGATGAACGGGCTCACCGCCCGGCTGGCGCTGGACTCGATGGCCCTGGAGCCGGGCCAGGTGCTGGCCGTCACCGGCGCGGCCGGGGCGTTCGGCGGCTACGTGGTCCAGCTGGCCAAGGTCGACGGGCTGACCGTGGTGGCCGACGCCAAGGCCGAGGACGAGGAGCTGGTGCGCTCGCTGGGCGCCGACGTGGTGCTGCCCCGCGGTGACGGCTTCGCGGCCGCCGTCCGGGAGCGGTACCCCGACGGTGTCGACGGCCTGGCCGACGGCTCCCTGCAGGACGCCGCCGTGCTGCCCGCGGTCAAGGACGGCGGCGCGGTGACCACGGTGCGCGGCTACCGCGGCGACGGGTCGCGGGGCCTGCGGGTGTTCCCGGTGTTCGTGGCGAAGGTGGCCCAGGACCACGCGGCGCTGGACCGGCTGCGCGAGCTGGTGGAGGCCGGCCGGCTGACACCGCGGGTGGCCGCGGTGGTCCCGGCCGCCGAGGGTGCGCAGGCGCACCGCCGGCTGGAGGCCGGTGGCGTGCGCGGCCGGCTGGTGCTCGACTTCGGCTGATCGGGCTCCTGGTGCGCGATCCGGTTGCGCACCGTGGTCGTCCGGCCCCGCTTCGTACCGGCCGTGCCGGTGTGTCGGGGTCGGACGCCTCGCGGCCGGTTCGCCCCGACTGACACGGGTCACTGTGTCTCCACCGACGGCGCCGGGCCCCTGCCCCCGTCCTGGCGTCGGAGGTCCTGCCCGGCGTCCTCGGCCGCGTCGTCGCGCTGCGTGGCGGAGACCCGCTGAGCCGGTGATCGGGTGTGACCCGGGACTACACCCGTTCGGGTGGTCACCGTGGGTGGTTGTCCACAGAAGCCCAGGTCAGACCCCACGGAGCGCCTCGAGCACTTAGATTCCCCGCCAGTCTCGATGTCCGTCGAGCGGGTCTCCCGGGGGGTGTCGTGGCGAGCGTGTCGACCGCACTGGACGTCGTCGACGGCGAGGTCCGCGAGCTCATCCGCCGCCGCGGCCTGGACCCCTTCACCGACCCGGCGCCGGTCCGGCTGCTGGTGCGCGACGTGGTCGTCGAGTACGCCGAGCGGTCGCTGTCCTCGGCGCTGCCGCCCATCGGCGACCCGGACGCCGTGGTGCGCGACGTGCTGGACCGGGTCGCCGGGTTCGGCCCGCTGCAGCGGTGGCTGGACGACCCCGAGGTCGAGGAGATCTGGGTGAACGAGCCCGGCCGGGTCTTCGTCGCCCGCCGGGGTCGCAGCGAGCTGACCACCACGATCCTGGGCGCCGGCGAGCTGGCCGACCTGGTGGAGCGGATGCTGCGCTCCTCGGGTCGACGGATCGACATGTCGACACCGTTCGTGGACGCCACGCTGCCCGACGGTTCCCGGCTGCACGTGGTCATCCCCGACATCACGCGCCGGCACATGGCGGTGAACATCCGCAAGTTCGTGCTCCAGGCCCACAGCCTCGACGAGCTGGTCGCCCTGGGCACCCTCACCGCGCAGGTCGCCCGGTTCCTGGAGGCCGCCGTCGCCGCGGGGCTCAACCTCCTGGTCAGCGGGGGCACCCAGGCGGGCAAGACCACGCTGCTCAACTGCCTGTGCTCGGCGATCCCGGCCCGCGAGCGTGTGGTGACCTGCGAGGAGGTCTTCGAGCTGCGGGTCCCGCTGCCCGACGTGGTGGCGATGCAGACCCGCCAGCCCAACCTCGAGGGCGCCGGGGAGATCCCGCTGCGCCGCCTGGTGAAGGAGGCGCTGCGGATGCGGCCCTCGCGCCTGGTCGTCGGCGAGGTGCGCCAGGAGGAGTGCCTGGACCTGCTCATCGCGCTGAACTCCGGGCTGCCCGGCATGTGCACGCTGCACGCCAACAGCGCCCGCGAGGCCGTGGTGAAGATGTGCACCCTGCCGCTGCTGGCCGGGGAGAACATCGGCCACGCGTTCGTCGTCCCCACGGTGGCCAGCAGCGTCGACCTCGTGGTGCACGTGGGCACCGACCCCTCCGGCCAGCGCCGGGTGCGGGAGGTCGTGGCCCTTCCCGGGCGGGCCGAGGGCTCGGTCGTGGAGACCGCGGACGTGTTCACCACCCGCGACGGCCGGTTGGTCCGGGCCGACGGCTACCCGCCGCACCCCGAGCGCTTCACCGCACTGGGCCTGGACCTGCCGGCGCTGCTGGGGGACCGGCGGTGACCGTGTCCGGCTCGCTGCTGGGGCTCGCCCTGGGGGTCGGTCTGCTGCTGGTCTGGCGCAGCGGACCCCGCGCCCCGGTGCGCCGGGAGCGGCCGCGAGGTGGCGGACGGCGCCAGCAGCTGCTGTCCGCGGCCGGCCTGACCGGGATCAACCCCGCCCAGCTGCTCGCGCTGCAGGTCGGCCTGGGGCTGGTCGTGCTGGTGCTCGTGCTGGTCACCACAGGCACGGTCACCATCAGCCTGGCCTTCGCCGGGTTCGGTGCCGCCGTCCCGTACCTGCTGGTCCGCCGGCTCGCGGTCAAGCGGCGCGCGGACCTCCGCGAGGTCTGGCCCGAGGTCGTGGACAACCTGGCCTCCGCCGTCCGGGCGGGGCTCTCCCTCCCGGAGGCGCTCGGCGCGCTGGCCACCCGAGGCCCCGAGGCGCTGCGGGCCCCCTTTGCCCGGTTCGCCGCCGACCACCGGGCCACCGGCCGGTTCACCGACTCCCTCGACCGGCTCAAGGACGACCTCGCCGACCCCGTCGGCGACCGGATCATGGAGACCCTGCGGGTGGCCCGCGAGGTCGGCGGCAGCGACCTGGGCCGGGTGCTGCGCACGCTGGCCACCTTCCTGCGCGAGGACGCCCGGGCGCGGGCGGAACTGGAGACCCGGCAGGGCTGGGTCGTGCAGGCGGCACGTCTGGCCGTCGGTGCGCCCTGGGTGGTCCTGCTGCTGCTGGCCACCCAGCAGCAGACGCTGGCCGCCTACGACAGCCCGGTCGGGACGGCGATCCTGGTCGCCGGCGGCGTGACCTGCTTCGTCGCCTACCGCCTCATGCTGCGGATCGGTCGGCTGCCCCAGGACGTGCGGGTGCTCCAGTGAGCGCGGGGACCACCGGCGTGCTCCTCGGCCTCGCAGCGGCCACCGGGCTGGTGCTGCTGCTGACCTACGCGCCGCCGTTCCGGGCGGTGCGGCTGGTCGACCGGCTGGCGCCCTACGTGCAGGACACCCCGCCGCCGTCCCGGCTGCTGGGCACGGCCACCGAGGCCGGCCTGCTCAGCGCCGCCCGCCGGGTCTTCGGCCCCACGCTCGCCGACGGGGCCCGGTTCGTCGACCGGGTGCTCGGCGGTCGGGTCGCCGTCCGGCGGCGGCTGGACGCGCTGGCCACCGACACCACCGTCGAGGACTTCCGGGTAGAGCAGGTCGTGTGGGGTGGCCTCGGGCTGCTCGGCGGCGCCGTCCTGGTCGCGGGCGGGTCCGTCGTCGCCGGCGGGGTGAACGTGCTCTCCGGCGTCCTGCTGTGCACCGCCGGCCTGGTCGGCGGAGTCCTGGGCCGGGACTGGTGGCTGACCCAGCAGGTGCAGCGCCGCGAGGAGCTGCTGCTGGCCGAGTTCCCCGTGGTCGCCGAGCTGCTGGCGCTGGCGGTCACCGCCGGGGAGAGCCCCGTCGCGGCCATCGCCCGGGTCACCCGGCTGTCCGGCGGGGAGCTGGCCCGCGAGCTCTCCGGGGCGCTGGGGCGCGCCCGCGCCGGGGTGCCCCTCGTCGACGCCCTCCAGCAGCTCGCCGACCGCACCTCGCTGGAGGCGCTGGCCCGGTTCGTCGACGGGGTCGTCGTCGCCATCGAGCGGGGCACCCCGCTGGCCGAGGTGCTCCGCGCCCAGGCCGCCGACGTCCGGGAGGCCGGCAAGCGCCGGCTGCTGGAGGCCGGCGGCGCCAAGGAGATCCAGATGATGATCCCGGTCGTCTTCCTGGTGCTCCCCGTGACCGTCCTCTTCGCCCTGTTCCCGGGCCTGATCAGCATCGTCACCCTCGCGCAGTGAGGGTCCACCGCACCACCTCGAGGAGACCGCCCGTGCCCGTCCTGACCGTCCTGCTCACCGCTCTCGCGGCACTCGCGACCCGCCTGCGCGGGCCCGACCCGGAGCGTGGCGACGTGCCCGGCTGGGTCATGATCACGGTGATGACCGCAGCCCTCGTGCTGGCGATCCTCATCCCGTTCCGCGAGGCGATCGTCACGGCGGTGGAGAACGCGCTGAGCTCGGTCACCGCCGGCGGTGGCTGAGCCCGGGCCGCGCGAGGACGGCGAGCGGGGGAGCGCCGTCGTCGACTTCGTCTTCGTGTCGGTGCTCGTCGTCGTCCTGCTGCTGGCGGTGCTGCAGGTCGCGGTCTACGTGCACGTCCGCAACGTGGTGACGGCGTCGGCGCAGGAGGGCGCCCGCTACGCCGCCAACGCCGACGTGCCCGCCGCGGTCGGGGCCGACCGGGCCCTGGAGGTGGTGGCCGCGGCGACCAGCGTGCAGACCGCCCGCGGGCTGCGTTGCACCAGCGTGCAGGAGACCGACCCCAGTGGTCTGGTGCTCGTGGTCGTGCGGTGCGAGGGCTCGGTGCCCAGCCTGCTCGCGGCCCTCGGCGACCTGCTGCCGCTCCAGGTGACCGGCAGAGCGGTGGAGGAGGCGTCGTGAGCGCGGCCGTGGAGGAGGGGCGCCGGGACGACGGGGAACGCGGCTCGGCGATCGTCGAGTTCGTCTTCATCGCCCTGGTCGTCTTCGTGCCGCTGGTCTACCTGGTCGCCGGGTTCTCCGCGGTGCAGCGCGGGGTCTTCGCCGCCGACGCCGCCGCCCGGGAGGCCGGCCGGGCCGTGGCGACCGCACCGGACCCGGCGACCGGGCTGGCCCGCGCCGAGGCGGCGGCGGCCCTCGCCGTGGCCGACCAGGCGGTCGACGCCACCGACGTCACCGTCGCCTACGTGCCGGCCGGCGTGGAGTGCTCGGCGACCACCGGCGGGTACGTTCCCACGCTGGCGCCGGGGGAGGAGTTCAGCGTCTGCGTCACCGTGACCGTGCGGGTCCCGCTGCTGCCCGAGTTCATCGACGCGAACACCGCGACGGGGCAGTTCGTGGTCGAACGCGACCGCTACGTCGACGCCTGACTGTGACAGGTGGGACGGCTGGGGTGACCGACCCGCGACGCGCCCGGGCGACACACCGGCGGGTGGTCCGCGCGAGGACCGTCACGCAGCGCGAGCGTCGGCGTGTTCCCTAGTCTCTGCTGTGTGTCGTCACCCGCCGTCCACCTGCCGGACGGGCCCCGACTGGGTGGTCACCGGTCACAGCGGGTGGTCCCCGACGTGGCACCCGCGGTCGGCGCCGTCCTGGACGCGCTGCCCGCCCCCGCCGTCCTGCTCGACGCCGACGGCACGATCGTCCTGGTCAACGCCGCCTGGACCGAGCAGCTGCGGCACCGGCCCGGTCTCCCGGTCTCGGTGGGCGGGGACTACACCGAGGCCGTGCTCGCCGTCCGTGACGACCCCGACGTGCGTGACCTGCTCGCCGCGCTCGGCGAGCTGTCCTCCCGCGGCGGCCCGATGGTCTCCGTCGACGTCCCGCTCGCCCCGGGCCAGGCCGGCCGCTGGGTGCACGTCCAGGCCACCCGCGTCGACGACGCCGGCCGGCTCGTCGTCACCCACACCGACATCACCGCCCGGGTCGAGGCCGTCCGTGGCGCCGCCCGCGCCTCCCGGTACGACGACCTCACCGAGCTGCCCAACCGGGTGCACCTGCAGGAGCTCATCGACGACGAGCTGGCCGCCCCCGGTGGGCTCCCGGTCGCGGTGCTCTTCCTCGACGTCGACGGCTTCAAGGCCGTCAACGACAGCCTGGGCCACGACGCCGGCGACGAGCTGATCCGCGAGGTCGCCCTGCGGCTGGCCGCGCACACCCGCACCGAGGACACCGTCGGCCGGCTCGGCGGCGACGAGTTCGTCGTCCTGGGCCGCGGTTGCGACGAGGCCGACGCCGCCGCCCTCGCCCTGCGCTGCCAGGGCGCGTTCGCCGAGCCCTTCGCCGTGGACGGCCAGACCGTGCCGTTGACGGTGAGCATCGGCATCGCGGTCACCGACGGCTCCGGGGACGGCCGCGCCGGCGACCTCGTCCGGGACGCCGACCTCGCCATGTACGCGGCCAAGTCCGCCGGCCGCAACGCCGTCCGGCTGTTCTCCCCGGAGCTGCGGGTCGCCGCCCAGCGCCGGCTGTGGGTCGCCGGCGAGCTGCGCGAGGCCATCGCCACCGACCAGCTCGTCGTCCACTACCAACCGCTCATGCACCTGCGGACCCGCGCCGTCACCGGCGTCGAGGCCCTCGTCCGCTGGCAGCACCCCACGCGCGGTCTGCTGCCCCCCGGGGACTTCGTGCCCGTCGCCGAGGCCAACGGCCTGGTCGACGAGCTGACCCGCTGGGTGCTCGGCACCGTCGCGCGGGACGCCGCCGCCTGGGACGCCATGGGCCTGCCGCTCACCGCCGCGGTCAACATCAGCGCCACCCACATCGGCTCGGGCACCCTCGTCGCCGACGTCACCGCCGCGCTCACCGCCTCCGGGCTGCGGCCCGAACGGCTGGTCGTCGAGCTCACCGAGACCAGCGTCGCCGAGGACCCCGAGCGTGCCGCCGCCCAGTTCGCCGAGCTGCGGGTCTCGGGCATCGAGGTGTCCATCGACGACTTCGGCAGCGGGTTCTCCTGCCTCGGGCAGATCGTCTCCATGCCCGCCGGCATCCTCAAGATCGACCGCAGCCTGGTCGCCGGCGTCGCCGCCGCCGACCACAAGGAGGCCAGCCAGTCCGCGGCCGCCGTCGAGACCGTCGTCGGCCTGGCCCGGGCCTGCGGCATGCGCAGCGTCGCCGAGGGCATCGAGACCGAGGCCCAGCTGGCCCTCGTCGCGGCCCTGGGCTGCACCTACGGCCAGGGCTTCCACATCGCCCGGCCGATGCCCGCCGAGGACCTGCCCCGCTGGCTGGGCTCGCGCAGCCGCCGCCGCGCCGTCGTCCCCGGCTGAGCCCTGCAGCCCGGCTGGTCGGCTGACCAGCGGCTCAGCCCGGTTCGCCGCGGGCCTTGCGCCGGGCGACGACGCCGATGTCGATCAGCGCCACCAGGGCCAGCACCCACAGCGCGACCGCGAACACCGCGGGAACCGGCGTCCGCCACAGCAGGAACCCGCCCCCGGTGCAGACGACGAGGCCGAACAGGGCCAGCACCAGCCGCAGCGTGAGCGCGGACTGTGCAGGCGCGGCCCCGCCGATGCCCGCCGTCGGGTCGTGGTGGTCGGACCGGCCGCGCTCGACGCCGGCCCGGGTGCGCTGGGACTCCCGATCGCTCATGGCGACCCCCGGTACCCGGCGCCCCGGAGGACACGCGTCCTCCGGGGCCTCCGTGCTCGAGCCGGTGCTCAGGCCCGGCGGCGGGCCACCCGGGTCAGCCACGCCCCGCCGACGAGGGCGGCGCCGGCGACCAGGAGCAGGGTGAGCACCTCGACCGCCGGACCGGTGCGGGCCAGCAGCCCCGGCGCCGGCAGGGTGCCGGTGCCGGTCGACCCCGGCGGCGGGACGGCGACCACCGTGGTGGTCGAGGACAGGAAGCGGACCCCGCCGTCCAGGCCCGTGCACCCGCTGACGAGGACCCGCTGGCCGGGGGCGTCGCCCAGGGACACCGGGGTGCTGAAGACCCCCGAGGCGTCGGCCGTGGTCCGGGCCAGCTCGACGGCGCCCGGGTACAGCGCCACCGTGACGACCGCGCCCGGCGCGCACCCGTCCCCGCTGACCACGACGGGAGCCCCGCGCGGGGTCGTCGCGGCCAGTCCCAGCAGTGGGGCCGCTGCGGCCGGCGCCGTCGGCGGCAGGGTCACCGCGGCGGCCGCGGCCACCCGGATGGTGAGCTGCTGGGTGGCCGCGGGGGCCAGGCCGTTGCTGGCGCTGTAGGTGACGACCGTGGTGCCGTCCGTGGTCGGGACGCCGCTGAGCACAGCGGTGCCGTCACCGACGTCGGTCGACGTCAGGCCGGCCGGCAGCGTGGCGGGGTCGACCGTCACGGCGACCGGCCCGGCGGGGCGCCCCGCGCTGGTGGTCACGACGAAGCGGGCCGGGGACCCGGTGCTGAGGACGATCCGGTCGGTGCTGGTGAACGCGGGCGGCTCCAGCACGGTCAGCTCGAGCGGGGCGGTCGCCGGTGCCGCCGTGCCGCCGGGGGTGGCGGTGACGACGACGCGGTAGACCCCGCCGGACCCGGCACCGGGCGTGCCGCGCAGGGTCGCGGTGCCGTCCCCGGCGTCGACCAGGGCGAGGCCCGCCGGCAGGGCGGGGGTGCTGGTCGCCGTGAGGGCCGGGGGCGCCGGGAAGCCGCCGGACGTGCTGACGGCGACGGTCAGCGCGCTGCCCACGGCCACCGAGGCGGTCGCCGGCACGCTCAGGGTGGGGGACTCGTCGACCCGGACGGTCAGCGTCTGGGTCGTGGCCCCGGCGGAGCCGCCGGTGGTCCGGGCGGTCAGCGTGACCGTCGAGGTGCCCCCCGACCCGGCCGGCGGGGTACCGGTGAGCAGCGCGGACCCGTTGCCCTGGTCGGTCAGCGTGAGCCAGCCCGGCAGCGCCGCGCCGGTGACGGTCACCGGGGTGGGGTGCCCGCCGGTCGTGGCGACCAGGACCGTCCCGGCGGCGCCGGCGGTGAACGTGGCCGTGCTGCCCGAGGTGAACCGGGGCGACTCGTCGACGACGAGGGAGAAGCTCTGCGTCGTCTCCTGCCCTCGGTTGTTCGCGGCGGCCAGGCCGATCGTCAGCACGCCACCGGCGCCCACCGGCGGGGTGCCCGACAGGGTCGCCCGGCCACCGCCCTGCGGGGTCAGGGTGAGCCAGGAGGGCAGCGCCGTGGTGGCCCGCACGGTGGCCGCGGGGCTGCCGCTGACCTCCAGCGGGACCGAGCCGGCGGTGCCGACCCGCAGCGTGCCGGTGGCGGGGGTGACGAACGCCGGTGCGGTGCCCACCGAGACGGTGGCCGCCCGGGTGGTCGCGGTGTCCGCGGGGTTGGTGAACACGGCCCGGAACCGGACGCCGTCGTCGGCGAGGGCGAGGGTCACCGTCAGCGATGTCGAGGTCGCACCGGGCACGTCCGCGAAGGCCCCGCCCGGAGCGGCCCGCTGCCACTGCACGGTCGGCGTCGGGGAACCCGAGGCCGCGGCCGTCAGCGTGACGGGCCCGGGGGCGACCTCCTGGTCGGCGGGCTGGGTCGTGACGACCGGGGACCCCTGCACGGTGACCACCAGGTCCTGCACGGCGTCGGGGGCGAAGCCGTTGGTCGCGGTGAAGCGCAGGACGGACGTGCCGGCCGTGGTCGGCGTCCCGGACAGGGTGCGGCCGGCGCCGGTGCCCGAGAGCGTGAGGCCGGCCGGCAGCGTGCCCGACACCAGGGCCACCGAGGTGACGGCGGGGGCGGCGCTGGTGGTGACGGCGACGGTGGCCGGGGTGCCGGCCACCAGGGTCGCGGTGGCCGGGCTGGTGAAGGCCGGGCTGCGGTAGACGGTGAGCGTCAGGGTCGTGGTCGCGTCGGTGGTCCCGTTGGCCGCCTTCAGGAGGACCGGGTAGGTCCCCTCGGAGCCGGCGGCGGGCGTGCCGGACAGGGTGGCCGTGCCGTCGCCGGCGTCGCTGAGCAGGACGCCCGCGGGCAGCGTCGAGGCGGTGGTGATCGCCGGGGCCGGGTAGCCGGTGGTGGTGACGGCGACCGAGGCCGGGGTCGACACCGGCAGTGCGGCGGTCGTGGCGCCGGTGAAGGCGGGCGCACGCTGGACGACGACCGAGCCGGAGCCGGTACCGGCGTCCAGGGTGGCGGTGACGGGGCTGGGTCCCGACACCGTGCCGCTCTGGTAGCCGACCTCGGCGACCCCGGCGGCCAGCGGCACGACGCGGGGACCGGCCGAGCCGCCGACGGTGGCGTCGCCCGGCGGGTCGGCGAAGGTCACCGGGAGGCCGCTGAACGCGGTCAGGTCGGCGGGCGCCACCGCGGAGCCGCCGCTGTCGGTGGTCAGTGCCGCCCGCACCGTGCTGCTGGCGCCCGGGCCCTGGACCGTGGGCGGGGCCGCGGTGACGAGGAGGGTCAGCCGCGGGGTGACCGTGGCGGGACCGCGGACCGTGTCGCAGCCCGGGGTGCCCGGCCCGGTCGAGCAGCCCCACCAGTTGGAGGTCGCCACGACCGCGGCGTTGCTGGACAACGCCGAACCGTTCGCGGCGGTGTTGGCGGTGAAGCGGTTGAACCGCAGGTCGGCGGTGCCCCCGGCGACCGCGACGGCGCCCCCGGAACCCGCGGGCCCGGCGGCCTGGTTGCCGGTGAAGGTCGAGTGCCGCACCGACAGCTGGCCGCTCTGCGCCCAGATGGCAGCGCCGGTGCCGGCGCCCGCCGTGGCGTCGGCGGCGTTGTCGACGAAGCGCACCCCGTCCACCGTGGCGGTGCCGGCACCGCGGACGACGAGGGCGCCACCGTTGTCCAGGCCCGCCGTCGGGCTGGTGCTCCGGTTGGTGGAGAAGGTCCCGCCGGTGATCGTGAGCGCCTCACCGGGGGTGGCGCCGGTGGCCTCGTAGGCGACGCCGGAGCCGGCACTGGCCCCGGAGGTGTTGCCCGCGACGGTCGTCCGGGTCAGGGTCAGACGGCCGCCGATGAACTGGATGCCGCCGCCGGGGGCGTTGCTGCGGGTGGTCGAGCCGGTGTTGGCGCGGTTGTCCCGCACCACGGAGTCGACCAGGGTCAGCGAGTCCGCCTGCGCGGCGTCGACGGACCCGCCGAGCACCCCGGCCCCGCCGAACGTGTCGTCGGCGCCCTCGGCGAGGGTCAGGCCGGTCAGCGTGAGGGCGACCCCGCCGGTCGCCGAGGGGTCCATCACCACGACCCGGCTCAGGTACCCGGCGGTCACCACGGTCGAGGCGGCGCCCGCCCCGACGACCCGGACGTCCCGGCCCGGCGCCGTGCCCACGACGAGCGGCCCCGAGGTGAGGGAGTACGTCCCGGCGGGGACCGTGATGGTCACCTCGCCGCCGGTGTTGTCGGCCAGGCAGGTGGCCTCGCGCAGGCTCAGTGGCGAGGGCGCGGTGGTCGTCGCGGGGTTGCCGCAGGCGCCCGTCCCGGCCGGCACGTCGGCCGTCGTGCTGACCGTCAGGGCCGTCGCGGCGACCGCCGTCGAGGCCGGCAGCAGCACGAGCTGCCCGGCCACCGAGACCCCGGCGACGGCGAGCACCAGGGCCGAGCGGGCGGACCGACGGGACGAGCGGGACACGGTTCCTCCACCTCGTGCCGCCGCGGGTCGTGGCACGCAGGCCACCCTGCCGCGCGAGCCGGGACGACGTCCGGGACCACGCGGTGGAGACTCGACAGCGCGAGCACGGAGCCACGCCGACATCTGCCAAATGGCCGCGCAGCCCTGCCGCGGCTGGGCAGACTCCGCAGCTGACCGGCCCCGCCAGGGCCCGGCGTGCCCCGAGGAGTCGTCGTGGTCCTGGTCAGTCGCCGGCACGTCCTCGCTGGCGCCGGTGCCCTCGGCCTGGCCGGTGCCCTCGGGCCGCTCGTCGCTCCGGCTGCGCTCGCCGTCGACGCCTCCGCGGTGCGGGGGCCGCTCCCGGTGCCCGGGCGCTCGGCCTACCTCGGCGTCGTCGGTGCGGTGTTCACGGCCGTGACCGGGGACGCCGTCGCGCACGAGCTGCGTCTGCGCGCCGTGCTGGACCCCACCACCGTCCCGGCCGACCCCGAGTCCGCCTTCACCCTGGCCCTGGAGGACCTCGGTGCCGGCACCCGCCCGCTGCAGGAGGGCATCGTCGAGCTCGCCACCCCGGGCGTCGGGACGGCGGTGCTCTTCCTCTCCCCGGTGGGTGCAGTCGGCGAGCGCGAGCTGCACGCCGTGGTGCGGCGGGGTGCCTGAGGTGGTCGACGTCCGGCCGGCGGGACCCGGCGACGAGGAGTTCCTCCGCGACCTGTCGGCCGCGGTGCTGGCCGAGCAGTGGGCGCCGGCCGGGCTGCCGGACGCCGTCGCGCGGCCGTTGGCCGAGCAGCAGGTCCGCGCCCGGGACGGGCAGTACCGGGCGTCCTTCCCGGTGTCCACCGACCACGTGCTGCTGAGCGGGGGCCGCCGCGTCGGCCGCTGCTGGACGGCGGTCACCGGCGACGCACTGCACGTGCTCGACGTCGCGGTGGCCACCGCCGACCGCCGCCGCGGCGTGGCGACGGCGGCACTGTGCGTCGTGCTCGCCGAGGCGCAGGTCCTCGGCGTCCCGGTCACGCTCAGCGTCTGGGCCGACGACCCCGCCGCGGGCCGGCTGTACGCGGGGCTGGGGTTCCGGCCCGTGCCCGGGTCCGCCGGCGCGGACGGGCGCCTGCAGCTGCGCCACGACGGGCCGGTGCCGGCATGCACCCGGTGACCGTGGCGGACTGGTCGTCGCTGACCGGTCTGGACGTCGACATGGTCGACGAGGCGGGCGTGGGGTCGACGGCGCGGTTGGTGTCCTGCCGCCCCTCGGGTCCCGACGCTTTCACCCTGGTCTTCTCCGGGGGACTGGCCTCCGACACCGCACAGGGCACCCGCCTGGTGTCCGGTCCCGGCCTGGCGCCCACGCCGGTCTTCCTGGTGCCGCACCCCGGCAGCGACGGCATCGAGCTGCAGGCGGTCTTCACCCGCCTGCCGAGCAGAGACGAGCACTGATGTCCCAGCCCTACATCGGGGAGATCCGGTTGTTCGCGGGCAACTTCGCACCCGTGGGGTGGTCGTTCTGCGACGGCAGCCTGCTGTCGATCGCCGACGCCGACACCCTCTTCGCGCTGATCGGCACCACCTACGGGGGTGACGGGCAGGAGACCTTCGCCCTGCCGGACATGCGGGGTCGCATGCCGCTGCACAGGAGCCAGCAGAGCCAGCAGAGCCAGCTCGGCGTCGCGTCGGGCGTCGAGTCGGTGACGCTCACCGCGGCGCAGCTCCCGCAGCACACCCACCAGGCCATGGGCTCCGCGGCGGCCGCGACGGCGACGTCGCCCGAGGGGGGTGTCTGGGCCACCTGGGCCGACCAGCAGTACTCCTCGGGGGTGCCGGACGTGGTCCTGGCCGGCGCGGCCCTGGCGCCGGCCGGTGCGGGCCAGCCGCACGAGAACATGTCGCCCTTCGTCGCGATCCACCACATCATCTCGCTGTTCGGCATCTTCCCGAGTCCGACGTGAGCGAGCCCTTCCTCGCCGAGATCCGGATGGTCTCCTTCGACTCCCCGCCCAGGGGCTGGGCCTCCTGCAACGGCCAGCTGCTGCCGATCAACCAGAACCAGGCGCTGTTCGCCCTGCTGGGCACCACCTACGGCGGGAACGGCGTCACCACCTTCGCGTTGCCGGACATGCGCGACCGCATCCCCGTCCACACAGCGGAGGACCTGCCGCCCGGCCAGCGAGGCGGGCTGCCGACGGTGACCCTGTCGCTGAGCGAGGTCCCCCTGCACACTCACCAGGCACTGGCCCGGCGGACCGCCGACAGCACCACCGCCGGGGGCTCGACCTGGGCCTCGGCGCCCGCGCCCGCCTACGGCCCGCCTGCGTCGTCGGTGCCGATGGCGACCTCGGCCGTCGAGCCCGTGGGCGGCGCCGTCCAACCGCACGAGAACCGCCCGCCGACGCTCGTCGTGCACTTCGTCATCGCCCTCCAGGGCATCTTCCCGAGCAGGAACTGACCATGACCGACCCGTTCGTCGCCGAGATCCGGCTCTTCCCGTTCGCCTTCGCTCCCACGGGCTGGGCGCTGTGCAACGGCCAGGTGCTGCCCATCTCCCAGAACACCGCGCTGTTCTCCCTGCTCGGCACCGTCTACGGGGGGGACGGGAGGTCCACGTTCGCGCTGCCCGACCTCCGCGGGGCCACCCCCCTCGGGCCCGGCCAGGGTCCCGGGCTCAGTCTGCGCACGCAGGGGGAGACGGGCGGCCAGGCGACGGTCGCCCTGACCCCCGGCGAGATGCCCGCACACACCCACACGGTCCGCGGTGCGTCGGGTCTCGGGGACCAGAACTCGCCGCAGAACGCGGTCTGGGGCAGCGCGGCCTGGGGACGTCGGCGCGACCGCACCTACGCCACCGGGGCTCCCGACGTCCCGATGCACCCCGCGGCACTCGCCCCCGCCGGGGGCGGTCTGCCGCACACCAACATGCCGCCGTACCTGGTGGTCACCTTCTGCATCGCGCTGCAGGGGGTCTTCCCGCAGCGTCCGTGAGGCGGTGCCCGGCACGCCCGGGCACCGGCCTTGCCCCTGACCACTACCGTGGTCAGACGTGGCTGCCGACTTCTCCTCCCGCCTGGACGCACTCGACGGGACCCTGAAGTCCATCGAGGCCGTCCTCAAGCTCGACGACCTGCGCGACGAGATCCGCGACCTGGAGCAGCAGTCGGCCGCCCCCGACCTGTGGGACGACGTCGAGAGCGCCCAGAAGCTGACCTCCCGGCTGTCCTACCTGCAGGGCGACCTCCGCCGGGTCGAGGACCTGCGCTCGCGCATCGACGACGTCGGCGTGCTGTGGGAGATGGCCGCCGAGGAGGACGACGAGGCCACCCGCGCGGAGGCCGAGCGCGAGGTCGAGGCGTTGCACAAGACCATCGAGGAGCTCGAGGTCCGCACCCTGCTGTCGGGGGAGTACGACTCCCGCGAGGCGCTGGTGACGATCCGCTCGGAGGCCGGGGGCATCGACGCCGCGGACTTCGCCGAGATGCTGCTGCGCATGTACCTGCGCTGGGCCGAGCGCAAGGGCTACCCGACCGAGCTCTACGACACCTCCTACGCCGAGGAGGCCGGCATCAAGTCGGCCACCTTCGCCGTCAAGCAGCCCTACGCCTACGGCACGCTGTCGGTCGAGCAGGGCACGCACCGGCTGGTGCGCATCTCGCCCTTCGACAACCAGGGCCGCCGGCAGACCTCCTTCGCCGGCGTCGAGGTGCTGCCCGTGGTCGACCAGACCGACCACGTGGAGATCCCCGAGAACGAGATCCGGGTCGACGTCTTCCGCTCCTCGGGTCCCGGTGGCCAGTCGGTCAACACCACCGACTCCGCCGTCCGGATGACCCACATCCCCACCGGCATCGTCGTGTCCTGCCAGAACGAGAAGTCCCAGATCCAGAACCGGGCCGCCGCGCTCAAGGTCCTGCAGGCCCGCCTGCTCGTCGTGCGCCAGCGCGAGGAGAAGGCCGAGATGGACGCCCTCAAGGGCGAGGGCAGCAGCTGGGGCAACCAGATGCGCTCCTACGTGCTGCACCCCTACCAGATGGTCAAGGACCTGCGGACCGAGGTGGAGTCGGGCAACCCGAGCACCGTCCTGGACGGCGACCTGGACCCCTTCATCGAGGCCGGGATCCGCTGGCGCAAGCAGCAGGAGCAGGAGGCCGCCGAGGCGGTCTAACCGCCCCGGACGCGCCCGGACCCTGGGAGCGGCCTGGTCGGCGCGTCGTCCCGGCGGGGTCGGTGAGCGCTCACGGAAGTGTCCCGGCGCGCCGCCGCAACGGGACATCATGGGACGCCGGACGGGTAGCGTGGCGCCTCGTGATCGAATTGCAACACGTCACCAAGCTGTATCCGACGAGCCCTCGGCCGGCGCTGGACGACGTCTCCATGGAGATCGAGAAGGGCGAGTTCGTCTTCCTCATCGGGTCCTCGGGCAGCGGGAAGTCGACCTTCCTGCGCCTCCTGCTGAAGGAGGACGACCCCACCAAGGGCACGATCAAGGTCAACGACAAGACCCTGAACACGATGAGCAAGTGGCAGGTGCCCAAGCTGCGCCGCACGATGGGCTGCGTCTTCCAGGACTTCCGGCTGCTGCGCAACCGCACGGTCGCGGAGAACGTCGCGTTCGCCCTCGAGGTGATCAACAAGCCACAGAAGACCATCAAGCGCGTCGTCCCCGAGGTGCTGGAGATGGTCGGCCTGGAGGGCAAGGCCGAGCGCCTGCCCACCGAGCTCTCCGGTGGCGAGCAGCAGCGCGTCGCGATCGCCCGGGCCTTCGTGAACCGGCCGCTGGTGCTGCTGGCCGACGAGCCCACCGGCAACCTGGACCCCGAGACCAGCCAGGGCATCATGCTGCTGCTGGAGCGGATCAACCGCACCGGGACCACCGTGGTGATGGCCACGCACGACTACCACATCGTCGACTCGATGCGGCGCCGCGTGATCGAGCTCAACGACGGCACCGTGACCCGCGACCAGTCGCGCGGCGTCTACGGCGTCGGTCGCTGACGCCGGCCCCGACCAGGAACGACTGAGGAACACATGCGCGTCAACTTCGTCCTCTCCGAGGTGGCCACCGGGCTGCGTCGGAACCTGACCATGACGGTCGCCATGATCCTGACGACCGGCATCTCGCTGGCTCTCATGGGGACCGGGCTGGTCATCGCCAACATGATCAGCGACATGCGCGCGATCTACTACGACAAGGTCCAGGTCTCGATCTTCCTGGCCGACGACGTCACCGAGGAGCAGCGGCAGACCATCTCCGACGAGCTCGCCGGCTCACCGGAGGTCGCCGACTTCATCTACGAGTCCAAGGCCGAGGCCTACCAGCGCTTCACCGAGCAGTTCAGCCAGCAGCCCGCCCTGGTCGAGAACACCGACCCCGACGCGCTGCCCGAGAGCTTCCGGGTCGAGCTGGTCAACCCCGAGCGCTACTCGGTCATCGCCCAGGAGTTCCCGAACGGGGAGAACGGCGTGGACCAGGTCCGCGACGAGGGCGACTTCCTCGACCGGCTGTTCAGCCTGCTCAACGGCGCGCGCAACGCCACCATCGCGGTGGCCGTCGTCCAGGCGCTGGCCGCGTTGCTGCTGATCTCCAACACGATCCAGCTCGCGGCCTTCAACCGGCGCAACGAGACCAACATCATGAGACTCGTCGGGGCCTCCCGCTGGTACACCCAGCTGCCCTTCATCCTGGAGGCCGCCCTCGCCGGCCTGCTCGGTGGGCTGCTGGCCACGGTGGGCCTGGTGCTGACCAAGGTGCTCTTCATCGACCGCACCCTGGCCGGGCCGATCCGCGCGGGCATCATCCCGCCGGTCGACTGGGGCGTGATCGCCACGATCAGCCCGGTCATCACCGGCGCCGGCATGCTGCTGGCCGCGATCGCGGCCTACGTGACCCTGCGGTTGTACGTCCGGCTCTGACCGACGCCGCCGCACGACGGCCACCCTCCCCGCCCGGGGCGGGTGGCCGTCGTCGTCCGTGCCGGGAACCGGGTGGCGCGCCGCCGGTAGCCTGGTGGCATGCCGCGTGAACAGGGGCGGAAGTTCATCGCCCAGAACAAGAAGGCGCGGCACGACTACTCGATCCTCGACACCTTCGAGGTCGGCCTGGTGCTGACCGGGACCGAGGTCAAGAGCCTGCGGATGGGTCGTGCCTCGCTCGTCGACGGGTTCGCCATGGTCGAGGGCGGTGAGGTCTGGCTGCACCACGTGCACATCCCGGAGTACACCGAGGGCACCTGGACCAACCACACCCCGCGCCGCAAGCGGAAGATCCTCATGCACCGGTCGGAGATCGAGAAGCTGATCGGCAAGACCAAGGAGGGCGGGCTCACGCTCGTCCCGCTGGACCTGTACTTCAAGGACGGCCGCGCCAAGGCCACCCTCGCCCTGGCCAAGGGCAAGAAGAGCTACGACAAGCGCCAGGACCTCGCGGAGAAGGACAGCCGCCGGGAGATGGAACGCGCGTTCGGGCAGTACGTGAAGAGGGGTGGACGGCGATGAGGGGGATCTCCTACGACCGCTTCGGCGGCGTCGAGGTGCTGCTGCTGCGCGAGGACCTGCCGACCCCGCCGGTCGGGCCGGACGTCGTCCTGGTCCGGGTGCACGCCGCCGGGGTCAACCCGGTCGACGTCGGCATCCGCTCCGGCGGGCTCGCCGAGCTCTTCCCGCACCACTTCCCGATCGTGCCCGGCTGGGACGTCTCCGGGACCGTCGAGCAGGTCGGTCCCGCCGTCACGGCGTTCGCCGTCGGCGACGAGGTCTTCGGCTACGTCCGCCGGGACGACGTCGGGCTGGGCACCTGCGCCGAGCTGGTCGCCGCCCCGCAGCGCTGCCTGGCCCACAAGCCCGAGTCGCTGTCCTTCGCCGAGGCCGGCGCGCTGCCGCTGGCCGGGCTGACCGCCTACCAGGCGCTCACCGAGGCCCTCGACGTCGGCGAGGGCGACCGGGTGCTGGTGCACCGGGCCGCCGGCGGCGTCGGGTTCAACGCGGTGCAGATCGCCGTCGCGCTGGGCGCGCACGTCATCGGCACCGCCTCGCCCAAGAACCACGGGTTCCTCCGCGAGGCCGGCTGCGCCGAGGTCTTCGACTACTCCGCCGGGCCGATGAGCGGGCAGCTGACCGAGCCCGTCGACGCCGTCCTGGACCTGGTGGGCGGGCCGGTGCTGGCCGACGCACCGGACCAGGTGCGCGACCGGTCCCGGATCGCCTCGGTCGTCGACCCCGCCGTCAACGACCTCGGCGGCCGCTACGTGTTCGTCCGGCCCGACGCCCACGACCTCGAGGAGCTGGCCCGCCTCGCCGACGACGGTCAGCTGCGGGTGCCGATCGCCAAGGCGTTCCCGCTGGAGCGCACCGGGGAGGCGCACGAGCTGGTCGCCGCCGGGCACGTGCGCGGCAAGGTCGTCGTCACCCTGCGCTGAGGGGGTCGGTCGACCTAGGGTCGGCGGGGTGCTGACCCCGCCCGCCGACGACGTCGACGTCCCCCGCTGGTGGACCGAGCTGGGCGTGCCCGGCCTGGTCGACGTGCACGTGCACTTCCTCCCGCCGCGCGTGCAGGAGAAGGTGTGGGGCTACTTCGACCAGGCGCAGACCCACTACGGCGCGCCCTGGCCGATCACCTACCGGGGCTCGGTGGAGGAGCGGCTGGCGCAGCTGGAGCGGCTCGGCGTCGCGGCGTTCACCACGCTGCCCTACCCGCACAAGCCGGGCATGGCCGCCTGGCTGAACGACTGGTCGGCCGACTTCGCCCGGGCCCACCCCCGCGCCCTGCGGTCGGCGACCTTCTTCCCGGAGCCCGAGGCCGCGCGCTACGTCGCGCAGGCCCTCGAGGGCGGCACCCGGGCGTTCAAGGTGCACGTCCAGGTCGGCTCCTTCGACCCCAGGCACGAGCTGCTGGACGCCGTCTGGGCGCAGCTGGAGTCCGCCGGCACGCCGGTCGTCATCCACTGCGGTTCCGGCCCGCTGGCCGGGGAGCACACCGGCCCGACGCCGATGGCCGGGCTGCTGGAGCGGCACCCCGGGCTGCAGCTGGTCATCGCGCACCTGGGCATGCCCGAGTACGCCGACTTCCTCGACCTGGCCGAGCGGTACGAGGGCGTCCACCTGGACACCACCATGTTCGCGACCGACTTCACCGAGCGGCTGATGCCCTTCGACCGCTCGCTGCTGCCCCGGCTGGGTGCGTTGCGGGACAAGGTGCTGCTGGGCAGCGACTTCCCCGCCATCCCCTACCCCTACGCCCACCAGCTGGCCGCACTGCAGCGCCTGGAGCTGGGGGAGGGCTGGCTGCGGGCCGTCGTCTGGGGGAACGGGGCGCGGCTGTTCGGCCTGGGGAACTAGCCTCGGGACCCGTGATCTTCCCCGCCGGCCTCACCACCGCCCCGCTCACGCGCGACGACCTGCCCGCCGTCACGGCCCTCTACGCCGCCGCCGAGCGGGTCGACGCCACCGGTGAGCACATGGGGGAGGAGGACTTCGCCGAGTACTGGTTCGCACCCTTCGCCGAGCCCGCGGACACCCTCGCCGTGCGGGAGGGCGACACCCTCGTCGCCGTCGGGACGGCGATCGCCCCGCCCACCTTCCGGGACGCCTACGGCGTGCACCTGGACGGGCGGGTGCACCCCGACCACCGCGGCCGCGGGATCGGCCGCGCGCTGCTGGCGTGGCAGCTGGAACGCGGCGCCCAGGTGCACGCCGACCGCCACCCGGAGGCACCGGCCCGGCTGACCGTGCTGGCCCAGGACTCCGTCGCCGGCCTCACCCCGCTGCTGCGCCGGGCCGGGTTGGAGCCGGTCCGCTGGTTCCAGCAGATGACCCGCCCGCTCACCGACCTGCCGCCGGCCCGCACGGTGGACGGCGTCGAGCTCACCGCCTTCGACTGGGCCCGCGACGAGCAGGTCCGGCACGCCCACAACGCCGCGTTCACCGAGCACTACGGCTCCAGCGAGCGGGACCGGACCTCGTGGGAGGCCATGTTCACCGGCCGGGCCGCGTTCCGTCCGGACCTCACCGCCCTCGCCGTCCTCGACGACGAGGTCGTGGCCTACGTGCTGGCCTACGTGCACGAGGCCGACACCGCGGCCACCGGCCGGACCGACGCCTACTACGGGCAGATCGGCGTCGTCCCCACCGCCCGGGGGCGCGGACTGGCCAAGGCGGTCATCGTCGCGGCGCTGCGGGCCGCGGCCGCGGCCGGCTGCGACTCGGCGTCCCTGGAGGTCGACACCGACAACGTGACCCAGGCACTGGGGCTCTACGAGTCGCTGGGGTTCGCCACGAAGCACACCCAGGTGTCCTGGTCCCGGCAGCTGCCCGCCCGCTGAGCCCGGTGGACAGTAGTGTCCGCACATGGTCAGCGTGGATCAGCTCACACCCCCCGTCGACGGAGCCGTCGACAGCAGGCTCGCCAGCCGGGCGCACCGGACGATCGAGCCGCTGCACTCGCACACCTACTTCGCCCCCGAGCTCGACGAGCACCTCACCGCGATCGGGCTGCGGCCCGGGCGGATGACGTACTTCGCCGGGCGGGCCGCGCCGATGGGCGCCGTGGGGCCGGGCGTGGTGACGGCGGCGTTCTACAACTTCGCCCCCGGTCTGGTGGCCCGGCACGTGCCGCGGGCCTGGACGCTGGCCTCGCCCGAGGCCGTGGTCGAGGCCCGCTTCGCGTGCGCCCGGGCCTCGCTGACCCGGCTGCTGGGCGACACCCCCACCGAGGACGTCGTCGAGCTCGGTGACCTGCTTGCCGAGGCGACCACCGTGCTGCGGCCCGAGGCCAGAGCGCTGTACGCCGGGCACGCCGACCTGCCCTGGCCCACCGACCCGGTCACCCGGCTGTGGCACGCGGTCACCCTGGTCCGCGAGCACCGCGGCGACGGGCACCTGATGGCGCTGCAGGAGCACGGGCTGTCCGGCCTGGAGGCGCTGGTGACGCACACGGCGTCCGGCCGCGGGTTCACCGAACCGGCCGCGCAGAAGACCCGGGGCTGGTCCCCGGAGGAGTGGGCCGAGGCCACGCAGCGCCTGGCCGACCGGGGTCTGGTCGACGACGCCGGGCTCACCGACGACGGGCTGGCCCAGCGCGCCGCCGTCGAGGACCGGACCGACCAGCTGTCCCGCCAGCCCTTCGACCACCTGGGCACCGAGCGCACCGAGCGGGTCGTGGAGCTCGCCCGGCCGATGGCCCGCACCCTCACCGCCCACGGCGCGTTCCCCGCCGACGTCTTCGCAGGAGGCCGCAAGTGACCGCACACGAGCACGAGGCGACGGGTCCGGCCCGGCTGCCCTTCCCCGAGGTCGGCGCGGACGCCCGGCCCATCGCCGACCGGATGGCCGCCCGCCGGGGCGGCGAGCTGTCCGCGCTGGACCAGCTGCTGCTGCACAGCCCGCCGGTCGCCGACGGCTGGAACGAGCTGCTGGGTGCACTGCGCCACCGCTCGTCGCTGGCCGCCGACCTCCGCGAGCTGGCCATCCTGCGGGTCGCGGTGCTGAACAACGCGGCCTTCGAGTGGGTCGCGCACAAGGACGCCGCCCGCCGCGCCGGGGTCACCGACGCCCAGATCGACGCCCTCTACGAGCAGGACCCCTCCACCCACTTCGACGCGCGGCAGAACCTGGTCCTGGAGCTGACCGACGCCTCCACCTGGGGCATCGAGGTGCCCGAGCTGCTCTTCGAGCAGGTGCGTGCCGAGTTCAGCGAGCGGGAGATCGTCGAGCTGATGGTGACCATCGGCGGCTACGCGATGGTCAGCCGGTTCCTGGTCGCGCTGCAGGTGCCCCCGCCCGAGGGCGAGGTCGCCGGCTGAGTCACGGGACCAGGTCGGCCGGCACCTCGCGCGTGGGTGCTGGTAGCGCGACTGCGACCAGTGGCAGGAAGAGCTGCACGAGCGGGCCGATCGCGACGGCGTAGAGCACGGTGCCGACACCGACCGTCCCGCCCAGCAGCACGCCCAGGGCCAGCACGGTCAGCTCCAGGCAGGTGCGGACCAGCCGGACGCTGCGCCCGGTGCGGGTGACCAGGCCGGTCATCAGCCCGTCGCGCGGGCCGGCCCCGAAGGAGCTGCCCAGGTAGGCGGCGCCGGCCAGCCCGTTGGCCAGCACCCCGCCCAGCAGCAGGGCGGTCCGGACCGGCAGCGACTCCACCGGCGGCAGGACCGCCAGCCCGGCGTCGACGGCGAGCCCGATGACCACGACGTTGCTGACCGTGCCCAGGCCCGGCCACTGGCGCAGCGGCACCCACAGCAGCAGCACCAGCGCGCCCACCACGATGGTCACCGCCCCGAAGGACCAGCCCAGCTGCTCGGCGAGGCCCTGGTGCAGCACGTCCCAGGGGTCCAGGCCCAGCCCCGCCTCGATGACCATCGCCATCGAGAAGCCGTAGAGCACCAGGCCGGCGTAGAGCTGGACCAGGCGGCGGGGCAGCCGGCCGGCGCGCAGCTGCTGCAGCGGGGTCAGCGAGGGCAGGAGCGTGGACACGCCGTCCAGCCTGACGCAGTCCACCGGTGCGCCGAGCAGTCCACTCCGGCCGGTGGACCGCAGTCCACCGGCCGGAGCGGGCTCAGCAGCTCGTGACCCGGGACCAGGAGGTGGCGCTGTCCTGCTGCACGGCGACCGCGGTCTGGCTGATCGTGTAGCCGAGCCGGTCCCGGCTGCCGCGCGCGTAGGCGACGCCGTAGACCGACACCGCCCGGCCGGCGTCCACGTGCGCCCGGGGCGTGGCGCTGACGCAGGACGACGACGGGGGCGTGGTGGGCGGGGTCGTGGGCGTGCCGGCCGCCCGGACCCGTGCCGCGGCGAACCCGGCCCCCGCTGTGGTCGCCCCGTTGCCGGCGTAGCTGAGGTGCCCGCCGGTCCCGGTCTTCGGCTGGCTGCCGCAGACGCTGTCCGAGCTGTTGCAGTAGTCGACCGACCGCGGCCCGTAGGTGGTGCTGGACGTGGCGATGGTCCGGCCGCCGGACAGCCCCAGCGGGTTGCCGAAGACGACGACCGCGGCCACCCGGTCGGCCAGCGCCGCCGGGATCGGCGTCCCGGTGGTCGTGCCGGTGCGGATGCCGACGGCGATGTCGGTGACGGTCGCCCCCTGGGAGTAGCCGCCGATGACGAAGCGGGTGCCCGGGCACTCGGCGGCGACCTGGCTGATGTGCCGGCTCATGTCGGTGGCACCGGGCCCCGCGCTGGTCTGGGCGGTGTTCGCGGCGTAGTCGACGGCGTAGGAGCTCACCGTCCGGTCGCCGAGCTGGCTGGTCAGGGCGGACACGAAGGGGCGCCCGGTGATGCCCAGGCCGGGCGTCTCGCCCGTCCCGCGGGCGAAGACGACGTCGACGTCGGCGCAGGCGGCCGCCGCGGGCGCGGCGGTGGCCACGACGGCGCCGGCGACCGCCGTGCCGACGACGGCGGTGGAGGTGAGGAGGGACAGGGTGGTGCGCCGCAGGCGCTGGGCGAGCATCGTCACGAGGGGTCTCCGCAGTCGAGGGGGCGGACCGGGTCCCGGTGCCTGGGTTCGACGGGACCGGTGACAGCCGGTCGCGGGACGCGCACAGTCTGCCCACAGCTGCGCCCGGGAGGCCAGGCCCCGGGAGAGTCGCCCGCCCGGGCGGGGGCGTGACGGAGAGTGGTGTTCACCTCGTCGACGCGCGGCGGCCGTGCGTGCCGCGGACCGGGCGTGTCACCATCGTCGACGGCCCACACGACAGCCCGCACGACAGGGCCCCGACACGACGGGAGGTGGCGCGCGGTGCGCAGCGAGCCCCCCAGTCACAGTCCCGAGGTCCCCGCCGCCTGACGCGGTGCACGGGGGACCTCTGCCGACGTCCCCAGCCGCACCACCCAGGGAGTCCGTCGTGGCCGACCGCCGCCGCACCCAGCTCACCGCACCGCTCACCGCGCTCACCACGCTGACCCGCCGCCCCCGGCACAACGGGGTCCCGCACGCCCCCGAGGCGCGCCTGGAGCTGCCCGGCCGGGCCGCCAAGATCATCGACAACGCCGTCTACAGCAACGGCAAGCGGATCGCCACGCCGGACTCCCCGGCCGAGAGCCACGCCTGGCTGACCGACGACCTCGCCGAGGGCCGGCTGGTCTGGCTGGGGCTGTACCGGCCCGAGCCGCACCAGGTGGGCGAGCTGGCCGAGCAGTACGACCTGCCCGAGCTGGCCGTCGAGGACGCCATCCACGCCCACCAGCGGCCGAAGTTCGAGCGCTACGGGGACACGCTCTTCGTCGTCCTCAAGGCGGCCCGGTACCTCGACGCCCGCGAGGAGGTCGAGTTCGGCGAGCTGCACCTGTTCCTGGGCCGGGACTTCGCGATCACCATCCGGCACGCCGAGTCCCCGGACCTGTCCCGGGTGCGGCGCCGGCTGGAGAGCGACCCCGAGCTGCTGGCCCGGGGGACCGAGGCGGTGCTCTACGCGATCCTGGACGCCGTCGTCGACGGGTACGTGCCGGTCGTCGACGGGCTGGACAAGGACATCGACGAGATCGAGCTCGAGGTGTTCCGCGGGGACCCGCGGGTGTCCCGGCGGATCTACGAGCTGTCCCAGGAGGTCCTCGACGTCCAGCGGGCCTGCGCCCCGCTGGCCGGCATCTGCGCGGCGATCACCGCGGGCTTCGAGAAGTACGGCGTCGACGAGGACCTGCGGGCCTACCTGCGCGACGTCGCCGACCACGTCACCGGCATCAACGAGCGGGTCGACGGCTTCCGGCTGCAGCTGCGCGACATCCTCACCGTCAACGCCACCCTCGTCGCCCAGCGGCAGAACGAGGAGATGAAGACGCTGTCGGAGACCTCGATCGCGCAGGGCGAGGAGGTCAAGAAGATCTCCGCCTGGGCGGCCATCCTCTTCGCCCCGTCCCTGGTCGGCGGCGTGTACGGGATGAACTTCTCGCACATGCCCGAGCTGGGCTGGGCCTTCGGCTACCCGTTCGCGCTGGCCCTGATGTTCGCGGTCAGCTTCACCCTCTACGTCGTCTTCAAGCGCCGCGACTGGATCTGAGGCGTCGGCGGGCGCCGACCCGCCGGGTGCGCGCCAGGACCGGACTCGACGGGGGCACGCCGGCCTGGGCGCGCACCCCAGCGTGTGCCGCGCTGCCGCGCCGTCCACGCCGCGGGATGAGCGGCACGAGCGCGCATCCGTCCCCTGGCGGCGCGTCGAGTACGCCGACGTCCTGCGTGGATCGCCTCGCGGCGCGAGGAGCGGGAAGACGCGGCGCCCCGGGGCGGTTACAGTGCTCGTACAACTGCACAGGGGGTGATTGGTCTCGACTTCGGTCGTGGCATCAGGGGAAGCGGGCCGAGGAAGGCAACGATGAGCTCGTTAACCACGCGTTGCACAACACACAAGCGCCGACTCCAGTCAGCGCGACTTCGCACTCGCTGCCTAAGCAGCCAGTGTGAGTCTGTCAGCCCGGGTTCTGTCATCGGCCCGGATCCTGGCATCAGCTAGATGACTCCACCTCGCGGATCGGTCGCGGATCTGCGAGGGACACCAAACAGCGACTGGGCCTGTCGTCCTGACTTGTTCGTGGGATCAGGAAGGTCGAGTAGGGACAGAGCGGACTGCGCTCGGAGAAGCCCTGGTGATGCGTCGAAGGACGCGGGTTCGATTCCCGCCACCTCCACCAGCAACAGCCACCACCCCTGGCAGGACAGAGCCCGTGCGGTCACCGACCGCACGGGCTCTGTCACGTCCGGGGCCGGGTCAGGCGGCCAGCCCCACGGCGAGCAGGACGACGCCCAGCAGCGGCGGGGTCAGCTGGACCAGCGCCGGTCGGGTCTTGGTCCGGTCCGAGGTCAGCAGCACCAGCCCGGCAGCGACCATCGAGCCCGCGCCGGCGAACACCAGTGACGCGCCCGCCGCGGTGGCCCCGGTCGCCAGCACGACGGTGCCCACGGCGACCAGCACGGCCAGGAAGAGGTTGTAGAAGCCCTGGTTGTAGGCCATCGAACGGGTGGCAGCGGCCTCCTGGGGCGTCGTGCCGAAGGTGGCGCGCGCCCGGTCCGTCGTCCACAGCAGCGACTCCAGCACCCAGATGTAGACGTGCACCAGGGCACCCACCCCGGTCAGCACCAGCCCCGCGGTGGTCACAGCTCGCCGCGCACCACGGCCGCGGCCTGCGCGAGGGCCGCCATCTTGCCCTCGGCGGCGGCGCGGGGCAGGTACTTGAGCCCACAGTCGCTGGAGAGGACCAGCTTGTCGACGTCGACGTGGTCCAGCGCCCGGCGGACCCGGTCGGCGATGGTCGCGACGCTCTCCACCTCCGGCGTGGACAGGTCCAGCACGCCCAGTGCGATGCCCTTCCCGCGCAGTGGGGCCAGCGAGGCCGGGTCCAGGTGCGACTGGGCGGTCTCCACCGAGATCGCGTCGGCGGGCACGTCGGCCAGCTCGGGCAGGAACGAGTAGCCCTCCGGACGCTCGGCGACCATCGCGGCGTAGCCGAAGCACAGGTGCACGTGGACGGTGCCCGCGGCGCCGGCCAGCGCCCGGGACAGCACCTCGACGCCGTACCGCTTGGCGACCTCGGGCCGGGCCTGCAGCCACGGCTCGTCCAGCTGCACGATGTCCGCGCCGGCGGCGAACAGGTCGGCGATCTCCTCGGCGACCACGTCGGCGTAGGCCAGCGCCAGCAGCCGGTCGTCGCCGTAGTGGTCGTCCTGGGCCTGCTGGGCCATGGTGAACGGCCCGGGGACGGTGATCTTCACGGCCCGGTCGGTGTGCGCCCGCAGGAACCGGACGTCGTCGACCTGCACCGGGCGCGAACGCCGGATCTCCCCGGTCACCCGGGGCACGTGCACGTCCAGCCCGGACCGGTTGCGCACCGTCCCCGGGTGGTCCAGGTCCAGTCCGGCCAGCGCGGTGGCGAAGTGGTTGGAGTAGGACTCCCGGCGGATCTCGCCGTCCCCGACGATGTCCAGCCCGGCCTCCTCCTGCGCGCGGATGGTGACCAGGGTGGCGTCGTCCTGCGCCTCGGCCAACCGGTCGACCGGGATGCGCCACAGCTCGGCGGCCCGCACCCGGGGCGGGAACTGGTGGCTGAGCCGGTCGCGGTCGATCAGCCAGTCCGGCTGCGGCAGGCTGCCGACGACGGTCGTGGGCAGCGGCGGGAGCGTCGGTGGCATGTCAGGGATCCTGCCGCACGTACGGTCCCGGGCGTGGCCGGTCGGTTGTGGGGCAGACGTGCGCAGCGGGGCGCGGGACCGGGCGTGCACCCGGTGACCGCCTTCTGGCAGTGGTGGGCGGCAGGGGGCGAGCAGGAGCTCACCGCAGCCGTCACGGCGGGGGAGTACGGCCGGCTGCCCGACCGGATCAGCGCCCTGGTCGCGGCCGTGTACCCGGAGCTGGAGTGGGAGCTCGGTCCGGGCGCCCGGGCGCAGCACGCGCTGTGCGTCACCGGCGTCGGGGTCGCTGAGCTCCGGCCGGTCGCCGAGCGCTGGCTGCGGGCCGCACCCGCCGAGACACCGACCTGGGAGTTCCACGCCGCGCGTCGGCCGGACCCCGACGTCCTCGACCGGACCCTGGGACTCGGTGGCCGGTCGGTGCCCCTGGGTGACGTCCGGGTCGCCCTGGACGTCACCGGCGACCGGGTCGACGTCGCCCTGTGGCACCCGGCGGTGGCCGGCCTGCGGGAGCAGGAGCGGGCCCAGGTCGCCTTCCTGACCCTGGACTGGACCCTGGGTGAGGACGACGTCGAACGCTGGGTCGGTGCGGTCGCCGCACCCGCCGAGCAGCCCGCCGACACCGTCCCGCTCACCTCGCTGCGGGCGGCGGTCGCCGAGCTGGCCGCCCGGCCCGACGAGGGGAGCTGGGCGCTGCTGGAGGGCGCGGGGCCGGACGGGACGAGGGTGCTGGTGAGCGTCCAGCGGCCGTTGCGCTGGATCGACCGGCCGCTGCTGGACCTGCACTCCGAGGTCGTCGTCCCGGTGGGCGACGTCCGGTCCGACGGGCTGCCCGGACCCGCGGGGCTGGAGCGGCTGCGTGCCCTGGAGGACGACCTCACCGCCGCGGTCGGTGGTCGCGCGGAGCTGCTCGCGCACGAGACCCGGGGCGGTGTGCGGGTCCTGCACCTCTACAGCGACGGCGAGGACCAGAACGCCACCGACCTGGTCGCCCGCTGGGCCGCCGAGCGCGGGCTGCGCGTCGACCAGCGACCCGACCCCGCCTGGAGGGACCTGCGCGCCTTCTCCTGAGGGCGCGTCCGGGGGGCGGGCGGCCCGGTGCGGCCTCGGGGCTGCTGGCCCGGGAGGTCTGGAACACGCTGGCCCCGGGCGGCGGGGTCGGGCAGGGTCGCGGCATGGACCGCGAGCACCTCGTCCCCGTCGCCCCCGGCGTCGACCTGTGGGTCACCGAGCGTGGGGACCCGGGCGCACCGGTCGTGCTGCTGGTGATGGGCGCGGCGTCGTCGGGGCTGCTGTGGCCCGAGGACCTGGTCGACGACCTGGCCCGCGACCACCGCGTCGTCCGCTACGACCACCGGGACACCGGGCGGTCGACCCGGGGCAGCAGCTACGCGCTGCGCGACCTGGCCACCGACGCCGTCGCTGTGGTCGACGCCCTGGAGGTCGACCGGGCGCACGTGGTCGGCATGTCGCTGGGTGGTCTGCTCGCCCAGCTGCTGCTGCTCGACCACCCCGACCGGCTGCGTAGCGCGACGCTGTTCTGCACCGGTCCGCTGGGCGGTGCGGCGGGGGAGCCGGCACCCGGTCCGTCGGCGGAGCTGCTCGCCTTCTGGGCCACCATGGCCGAGCCCCGCGACGACGACGCCGAGCTGGCCTGGCGGGTGGAGCACTGGCGCCTGCTGAACGGCACCGGCACCCCGTTCGACCCGGCCGAGTGGGCGGACACCGAGCGCCGGGTCGCCGCGCACTCCGGGGGCCTGCTGTCGGCCACCGCGCACGCCACCGCCGACCAGTCCGGGCTCGACCGCGGCGCCGAGCTCGCTGCGGTCACCGTCCCGGTGCTGGTGGTCCAGGCGCCGGCCGACCCGGCCTACCCGCCGCCGAACGCTGCGCGGCTGGCCGCCGCGATCGGCCGCGAGGGAAACCCGGCCGAGCTGGTCACGGTGCCCGGGATGGGCCACGCGCTGGCCGCCACGGTGCTGCCGGACCTGGTGGCCGCGCTCCGCCCGCACCTGGCCCGGCACACCTGGGTGCTGCCCGAGGACTGACCCTCAGACGCGGGGCTGCGGCCGGGTCTGGGGCCCCGCGGGCATCGCGAAGCCCTGGGTCGGCGGACGCCCGGCCGGGGTGACCCGGGGCAGTTCGCTGGTCAGCAGCCGGACGTGCTTGCGGCGTCCGGGGCGGCGGGCGGCCAGGAAGTCCAGCGCGATGGCCGCCGTCCACGACTGGTCCTTGCTGCCCAGCTGCTCACCGGTGACCGGCTCGTAGTACTCGGCGAAGTCGCAGTCGACCAGCTGGGCCAGGCCGGCCAGCCGCAGGGCGTTGGCCGCCTCCTGCTCCCCGGACCGGTTCAGCGCCCAGGCCATCAGCCAGTTCAGGACCGGCCACTGCGGGCCGCGCCAGTAGGTGCGCTCCCGGAAGTGCGGGGACGCCGGGGACACCGAGGGCACCACCGGCCAGCGCAGCCGGGAGTGCCCGCACCAGCGCGGGCCCAGCAGCAGGTCCCGCTGCCGGCGGATCAGGACGTCGTCCCCACCGCAGACCAGCGGGGCGAACCCGGCCGCGGAGTCCACGTCGAGGTACCGGCCGGTGCGCAGGTCCAGGTCCCGGGCCAGTCCGGTCTCCGGGCTCACCGAGCGCAGCACGCCGGTGCGGAACCGGCGGGCGATCGCCCGGGACTCCTCGATGGCGGCCGGGGCGGCGCCCAGCTCGGCACCCATGTCGGCCAGCAGGTCCGACGCGGCGGCCAGCAGCGCGGACACCAGCACGTCGCCGACGACGAAGTCCCCGGTCGACCGGTACACGGCGTCGTCGTAGCGGGCACGGACCTTCTGCTCCAGCAGCCACAGGTACTTGGCGTACTCGGCGTCCGAGGGGCGCTGGGTGGGGTCCGAGACGTGCGCCAGGTCGCGGCGGACGAAGGGCGGCAGCTCGGGGCCGGGGTGCACGTGGGAGTAGGGCTCGTCCCAGCGCGGTGAGTCGTCCATCCCGGACTCCCAGCCGTGGTGGATCTCCACCAGCCCGTGCGCGTGCGGGTCCCGGGCGGTGGCCAGGTAGCGGTGCCAGGCCAACCACTGCGGGAACGTCTCGACGACGAACGCCTCGGCCAGCCGCTGGTCCTCCCCGCCCTTGCGGCGGGCGTCGTGCAGGATCCGGGACAGCGCGATGACGTGGATCGGCGGCTGGGTGATCCCCGAGGTCAGCACCCCGGCGGGGCGGGCGGCGGCGACCTGGGTGCGCCAGCGCTCCGGGTCGGGGAAGTAGTCGCTGGGGGAGTGGAACAGGATGTGCGGGATCATCCCGGTCGACCACTGCCCGGTCAGCAGGGTGCGCAACTCCTCCAGCGCGCGGGGCACCGAGACGGTCGCGATGCCCAGGGCCACGAACCCGGCGTCCCAGCTCCACATGTGCGGGTAGAGGGTGGGCGAGGCGACGGTGAAGTCCCCGCGGTCGTTGCCCCTGAGCACGTAGCCGGCGCGGCCGGCCATCAGCGCGATGTCGTTGGGCGTGGGCTGGTGGACCGACATCGTCGAGCTCCCTCACGGTGGCCGAGTGCCCATCCTCACCTGCCGTGGCCCGCCTGCCGACCCGGCTCGCCTGCGAGCCGGGTCACGTCCCGGCCGTCTCCCGTTCACCCGCGCGCCGCTGGGCGAGGCTGACCAGCAGGTACAGGCCCACGCCCACCAGCAGCATCAGCCCGGCCCGCAGCCAGGTGCCCGCCTCCTGCTGCCACAGCAGCAGCACGCACGAGGCGGTCGCCAGCACCGGCAGCACGACGGGGGCGCGGAAGTGGTCGGCCTCGACGTGGTCGCGCCGCAGGACCAGCACGGACACGTTGGTGGACAGGAACACCAGCAGGAGCAGCAGCACGACGGTGGTGGCCAGGGTGGCCAGGTCCCCGGTGAGCGTGAGCCCGATGGCCACCACCGTGGTCACCACGATCGCCACCCACGGCGTGCGCCGGTGCGGCAGCACCCGCCCCAGCACCGAGGGCAGCAGCCGCTGCTCGGCCAGCCCGAACACCAGCCGGCTGGCCATGATCATCGTCAGCAGCGCCCCGTTGGCCACCGCGATCAGCGCGATCAGGCTGAACAGCCAGTCCGGGACGCCGACCCCGCTGGCCTGCACCACCGCCAGCAGCGGCCCCGACGACGCCGCGAGCTCGTCGGTGGGCAGCACCACCGAGGCGGCCAGCCCCACCAGCACGTACACCGCACCGGCGGTGACCAGCGCGCCGATGAGTGCCCGCGGGTACACCCGGCGCACGTCGCGGACCTCCTCGGCGAGGTTGGCCGAGGTCTCGAACCCGACGAAGGAGTAGTAGGCCAGCACGGCCGCGGCCAGCACCGCCGACCCGGCCGAGACCCCCTCGGGGAACTGGGTGACCCGCGACGGGTCGCCGTCCCCGCGGCCGAAGACGACCGCACCCAGGACGACGACGAGCACCAGCCCGGACACCTCGATGCAGGTCATCACCAGGTTGGCCCGCATCGACTCCTGGATGCCGCGGGCGTTGAGCGACCCGACCAGCACCAGGAAGACCACCGCCGCCGGGACGGCGGGCACGTCGAGGAAGACCGTCAGGTAGTCCCCGCTGAACGCCAACGCCAGCCCGGCAGCGCTGGTCACCCCGGCGGCGAGCATGCAGAACCCGACCAGGAACGACAGCAGCGGCTTGCCGAAGGCGCGCTCGGCGAAGACCGCGGCACCCCCGGCCCGGGGGTACTTGGTGACCAGCTCCGCGTAGGACGCCGCGGTCAGCAGTGCGAGCACCAGCGCGACCAGCAGCGGCACCCACACCGCTCCGCCCACCTCGCCGGCGACCTCGCCGATCAGCGCGTAGATGCCGGCGCCGAGCACGTCGCCGAGGATGAAGACGTAGAGCAGGCGCCCGCTGACGGCGCGCTTGAGGGAGGTGTCAGGAGCCGGGTCTGGGTCGGTCACCGGTCTGCCCTGCCCCTCGCCCCCGGCGACAAACGGCGCCCGCCGGCGGATCGATCCGGGGGCCCGCTCGTTGGTCGGTCCGTGATCACCCGCGCGCTGCGACCGCTCGCCGGTACGGCGTCCGTGCTGCTCCGCGGGGCGGTCGGGACGGCCCGACGGGTGGTGCCCGCGAGCCGGGTCGTCGTCCCGGCGGTGGTGCTGCTGGTGGTGCTGGCCAACCTGGTGGGCGTGGCCACCGTGACCCTGCTGCTGCTGGGGGTCAGCGACGACGGCGGGGTCGGCCGGCTGGTCCTGCTGGTCGTCGCCGGGGGCTACCTCGTGCTCGCCGTGCCCGCGGGCACCGTGGCCGGGCTCCGCCGCCAGCGGGTGACCAACGCCTGGCTGTGGTCGGACCGGCCACCGACCCCGGCCGAGACCACCATCGCGCTGCGGCTGCCCGCCGACGTCGCCCGGGTCTCCGCGATCACCTGGGGCGTCGGCGCGCTGGCGCTGGGCGTCGTCGGTGCCGCGGTCTACCCCGACCCGCTGGTCGGGCTGCGGACCTTCCTGGCCGTCGTGCTGGGCGGCGTCGTCACCGCCGGCATCTCCTACCTGCTGGTCGCCCGCGCGGCCCGCCCGATCACCGCCCGCGCCCTCGCGGCGCACCCGCCCGACGACCCACGCACCCTCGGGGTGCGGGCCCGGCTGCTGCTCACCTGGGGCCTGACCAGCGGGGTGCCGCTGGTGGGCCTGGTCCTGCTGGTGCTGGACCCCTCCAACCCCGACGGCCCGGGGCTCTTCGTGGTGCTCTTCCTGCCCGGGGTCAGCCTGGTCGTCGGCCTGCTGGCCGCGCTGCTCAACGCCCGCGCCGTCGGGTCCCCCCTGCGCGACCTGCGCCGGGCCGTGCAGCGCGTGGGGGAGGGCGACACCGACGTCCGGGTCGTCGTCGACGACGCCGGGGAGATCGGTCTGCTGCAGACCGGGGTCAACGCCATGGCCGGGGGCCTGGGCGAGCGCGAGCGGCTGCGGGACCTGTTCGGCCGGCACGTGGGCACCGACGTCGCCGCCCGGGCGCTGCGCAACGGTGTGGAGCTGGGCGGGGAGACCCGCACCGTGGCCGCGCTGTTCGTCGACGTCTCCGGCTCGACCTCGCTGGCCGAGGAGCTGGGCCCGGAGGCGATGGTCGCGCTGCTCAACCGGTTCTTCGCCGTCGTCGTCGACGCCACCTCCGTCGAGGACGGCCTGGTCAACAAGTTCGAGGGCGACGCCGCGCTGTGCGTCTTCGGGGCCCCGAACACGCTGCCCGACGCCGCGGGCTCGGCCCTGCGGGCGGCCCGGGCGATCACCGACGCGGTGGCCGCGGCAGGCGAGGTCGACGTCGGGGTGGGGGTGGCCTTCGGCGACGTCGTCGCCGGGCAGGTCGGTGCGGCCAGCCGACTGGAGTACACGGTCATCGGCGACGCGGTGAACGCCGCGGCCCGGCTGACCGAGCTGGCCAAGGACCACCCCGGCCGTGCGGTGGCCTCGGACGCCGCCGTGCAGGCCGCCGACCCCGGCGAGCGGGCGTGCTGGGAGCGCGGCGCGGACGTCGTGCTGCGCGGGCGGTCCGCGCCGACGGGCACCTGGGTGCGGCGCCGCCCCGGCACCAGCACCTAGGCGTGCGAGCGGACCACCACGAGCACGTCCTCGCTCTGCAGGGTGCCGATCGCCGGGTCGTCGAAGCGCAGCGAGCGCCCGCCCCGGGTGACCGACAGGACGACGTCGCGCAGCTGTCGGGCGCCGAGCCCGACCTCGGAGGCCGAGACGGTGCGCTGGGTCAGGTCCAGGCCGTGCCCGGAGGTGAGCAGGTCCTCCACCACGGCGACGACGCGCGGGCTGTCGGTGGCCAGGCCCAGCAGCCGCCCCGACGTTGAGGACGACGTGATCACCGAGTCGGCGCCGGACTGGCGGAGCAGGCTGGCGTTCTCCTCCTCGCGCACGCTGGCGGTGATCGGCACGCTGGGGTTGAGCTGGCGGACGGTGAGGGTGATCAGCACGGCGGTGTCGTCCCGGTTGGCGGCCACGACCACCGCGCGGGCCTTCTCGATCGAGGTCCGCTTGAGCACGTCGGCGCGGCCGGCGTCCCCGACGATGCCGGTGAGGCCGACCGAGTTGGCCTCCTCGATCGCCGCCGGGCTGGGGTCGACCACGATGATGTGGTCCGGGGCGGTGCCGGTGGACAGCAGCGCGCGGATGGCGCTGCGGCCCTTGGTGCCGTAACCGCACACGACGACGTGCTGACGCACGGAGGACCTCCAACGTCGGACCCGGAACTCCTCCCGCGAGCGCGCGGTGAGCGCCTCGAGGGTGGTCCCGATGAGGATCAGCAGGAACAGCACGCGCAGCGGCGTGATGAAGAGGATGTTGACCAGCCGCGCGCTGGGGGTGACCGGGGTGATGTCGCCGTAGCCGGTCGTGGAGAGGCTGACCGTGGCGTAGTAGGTCGCGTCCAGCAGCGACAGCTCGCCGCCGTTGTTGTCCTTGTAGCCGGCCCGGTCGAAGTACACGATCAGCACCGTCGTGACCAGCACGACGGTCGCGATCAGCACCCGGCGGCCGACCTGCCGGAACGGGGACTCCTCGGTGTGCGCGAGCTGCACGCCGCCGTGGTCGCTCAGCACCGTGGGTCGCTCAGCACGTCAGGGTCCCCGTCACCGGTCGGACAGTAGTGAGCCCGCGGGGGGTGGGCCCGCCCGGACACCCCGTCCGGGTCAGACCGGCCGTTCCCGCTCCCGGGCCGCCAGCTCCCGCTTGAGCACCTTGCCCGCGGCGGACACCGGGATGGCGTCGGTGAACACGACGTCCCGCAGCCGCTTGTAGGGCGTCACCCGCTCGGCGACGGCGGCCAGCAGGGTGTCCCGGTCCAGCGCCTGCCCGGCGGCGTCCGCGCGGCGGACGACGTAGGCGACCGGCAGCTCGCCGACCGCGTCGTCCGGGCGGCCGACGACGGCGGCACCGGCCACCCCGGGGACGCCGAAGAGCACCTCCTCCAGCTCGCGCGGGAAGACGTTGTAGCCCTTGTAGATCAACATGTCCTTGGTCCGGTCGACGATGGACAGGTAGCCGTCCTCGTCGAGGACGCCGACGTCGCCGGAGTGGAACCAGCCCTCCGCGTCGATCGCGTCCCCGGTGGCGTCGGCCCGCCCGGCGTAGCCGCGCATCACCTGCGGGCCGCGGATGCAGACCTCCCCGCGCTCGCCGGCCGGCAGCGGGTCGCCACCGCCCAGGGGCTTGATCGCGATCTCGGTGTCGAACACGGGCAGCCCGACGGTGCCGGGCTTGCGGAGCCCGGACACGTGCACCGGGTTGCCGGTGGCCTGCATGGTGACCTCGGTCAGGCCGTAGCCCTCGCCGATGACCGCCTGTGGCAGCAGCGTGCGCAGCCGCTCGATCAGCGGGACCGGCAGCGGGGCGGCGCCGCTGGAGACCCCGCGCACGCTGGACAGGTCGGCCTCGTCGATGCCGGGGACCTGCAGCAGGGCGACGAAGACCGGCGGGGCGCCACCGATCGACGTCACCCGGTGGGCGACCGCGTCGGAGACGTAGAGCGCCGGGTCGAAGCGGTCGTGGATGACGACGCTGGCGCCGCTGAGCACCTGCCCGTTGAGGTAACCGATGACGCCCATGGCGTGGAACCACGGGGTGAGGTTGATGGTCACCGCCGTCCCCAGCCGGGTGGGGAACTCGGCCGCCTCACCGACCTGGCGCAGCGTCACGTCGCCGGCGTCGTCGACGTCGGGCAGCGAGCCCGAGCTCCAGCACGCCGACTGCAGCACGTTGGTGACGACGCGGTCGTGCGGCAGCTCCACGCCCTTGCTGACCCCGGTCGTGCCGCCGGTGTAGGCCAGGTGGGCCAGGTCGACCGCCGGGTCGACGCCGGCGTCGCGGCGGGCGTCGGTGGGGTCGGCGCGCAGCAGCTCGCCCAGGCTCACCGGCCGGTCACCCAGGCCCAGGTCGGGCAGGGCTACCTCGGCGTCGGGGTCGGCGACCTGCCCGGGACCGGTGACGACGACGGTCTGCACCGCGGTGCCCCCGATCGCCGCCTGCACCACGGGCAGCACCGGCTCCCAGGTGACCAGCACGCGGGCCCCGGCGTCGGTGAGCTGGTGGGCCAGCTCGCCGGGGGACAGCAGCGGGTTGGTGGGGGAGAAGGTCGCCCCCGACAGGAGCACCCCGTAGTAGACGGCCGGGTACTGCAGGCAGTTGGGCAGGTGCACCGCGACGACGTCGCCCCGGCCGATGCCGCGCTCGGCCAGCCCGGCCGCGACGGCGTGCGCCCGCCGGCCCAGCTCGGTGTAGGACAGCTCGACCCCGTGGTGGGAGAACGCCGTCCGGGAGCCCCAGCGGCGGACCGCGGCCCGCAGCACCGAGCCGACCGGGACCCGCGGGTACTCCAGCTGGTGGGGGAGGCCGGGCGGCCGGTGGTCGGTGCGGTGCGCGGGGTCAGCTGCGGTCGCCGTCATGCCGCCCAGGGTGGCCCGCGTCACACGCCGTGTCGAGTGCTCCGCGCCGGTGCCCCAGGATGACGGGATGAGCAACGGGCGCACGGCACTGGTCCTCGGCGGCGGCGGCATCACCGGCATCGCGTGGGAGGTGGGCCTCGTCGCCGGGCTCGCCGACGCCGGGGTGGACCTGCGCACCGCCGACCTCGTCGTCGGCACCTCGGCGGGGTCGGTGGTCGGCGCCCAGCTGCGCAGCGACGCCCCCACCGAGGACCTCTGGGCCACCCAGCTGGGCCCCTCGGTCGAGACCGGCCCGCCGGCCCGCATGGGCCGCCGCCAGCTGCTGTCCTTCGGGCTGGCGATGCTGCGCACCCGTGGGGACGACGTCGCCTTCCGTCGCCGGGTCGGCGCCCTGGCACTGGCCGCGGAGGCGGCCGGCCGCACCCCCACCGAGGCCGCCCGCCGGGCCGCGATCACCTCCCGGCTGCCCTCCACCGACTGGCCGGAGCGGCCGCTGACGGTGACCGCCGTCGACGCCGCGACCGGGGCGTTCGAGACGTTCACCCGGGACTCCGGCGTGGACCTGGTGTCCGCGGTGGCGGCCAGCTGCGCCGTACCGGGCGTCTACCCGCCGATCACCGTCGGGGACCGGCGCTTCGTGGACGGCGGGATGCGCTCGGTGGCCAACGTCGACCTGGCCACCGGGTACGACCGGATCGTCGTCGTCGCCCCGATCGTGCGTGGCATCGGCCCGATGACCAGCGTCGACGCCCAGGTGACCGGGCTGGTGTCCCGGGTGACCGTGGTGAGCCCCGACCCGGCCAGCGTCACCGCGATCGGGCGGAACGTGCTGGACCCGGCCGCCCGGGAGCCGTCCGCTCGGGCCGGGCGCGCGCAGGCGTCGGCGGTCGCCGAGCGGGTCCGCGAGGTGTGGCTCGGCTGAGGGTCCGCTGTACGGCGGCGCGCACGGAGCGTGACGGCCCGCGAGGGACCGGGTGAACGACCGGCAGGTGGTCCACCTGTTCGCGCCCATCTGGGTGGATCTTGCTCGCCTGTGATGTCACGTTCCGTGTGCGTCGGGCCGCTCGGCCCCGCGCACGTGCCCCTCGCGGGGCAGACGAGGGGACGGGTACGTGCGGGATCTCGCAGTCAGGACGGCAGTCGCAGCAGTGGTGACCGGGGGGCTGCTGCTCGGCGGCGCCGGCATCGCCACGGCCAGCAGCGACGAGGCTGCCCAGCAGTCGACCAGCACGACCGAGTCCGCGTACTCCCCGTACTCCGGCGGCCAGCCGGCCGGGTACCCGACGCCGTCGCCCACGCCGTCGCCCACCCCGTCGCCCACCCCGTCGCCCACCCCGTCGCCGTCGCCCTCGTCGGAGG